>PHBN01000053.1 GCA_002840635.1 Deltaproteobacteria bacterium HGW-Deltaproteobacteria-1 | reverse complement strand
ATCCGGTTTTTTGGCCATTGCTGATCTGGATTTAGACAATGGCCAGTTTCACGGCGACAATAAGGGAGTATTCCACTTCGGTTTTAACCGTGAGGATTTACACCGCATGATTGAGAATGCAGGATTTCGCGATATTCAAGAAAGCCAGGCAGCTTCAATCAAAAAACCGGCCGGTGACGGTAAAAGCCGCCTGTTTACCATTTTTCTGATGATCGGCCGCAAACAATAAGCATCCTTTATTTTGATTCGTATTGACATCCTATGGAAAAATGTGCTTTTGTCCCAATAATTCCCAAGGAGATTCAGTTTGAAAAAAAGTAAGACCAGTTTCTTCTGCCAGCATTGCGGTTACATGTCACCCAAGTGGCTGGGCAAATGCCCCTCCTGCAGCGGTTGGAACTGTTTTGCCGAGGAACTGGTTTCCCAGCCGGATTCGGGGGGACGTGCCAGCATGTCTTTTGACGGCAAGCCGCAGCCCATCGAAGATATTTCGGCTGATGAGGGCGAGCGGATGCTCACCGGCATTGCGGAGATTGACAGGGTGCTCGGCGGCGGAATCGTAGACGGTTCCGCGATTCTGATCGGTGGCGAACCGGGTATCGGCAAATCAACGCTGATGCTTCAGGTCATGAAAAATATTGCCGTTGGCGGCAGGAAGGTTCTCTATGTTTCTGGAGAGGAATCCGCTCATCAGATCAAACTTCGCAGCAACCGGATTGGCGCATCGGCCAGGGATTTACTGGTGCTGGTGGAAGTGTCCCTGGAGAAAATCCTCGACCATGTGAAAAAGATTGAACCGGCTATTGTGGTAATTGATTCCATTCAGACAGTGTATTCGGGTGATCTGATGTCGGCGCCGGGCAGTGTGGGGCAAGTACGAGAAGCCTCCTCAAGGCTCATTCTTTCGGCCAAGAAAAACGGAATTCCCGTGTTTTTGATAGGTCATGTCACCCCAAAGGTCCTTGAACACATGGTGGATACCGTTCTTTATTTTGAAGGAGATTCCGGACATGCCTACCGGATCATCCGCAGCATAAAAAACCGCTTTGGACCGACAAATGAAATCGGCGTTTTTGAAATGCAGGACAAGGGGCTCAAAGAAGTCCCCAACCCGTCAGCCTTCTTTTTAGCCGAGCGGCCTCAAAATGCGCCTGGTTCCGTCGTGGTACCCAGCCTTGAAGGCACCCGGCCGATTTTAGTAGAAATTCAGGCGCTGGTCAGTCAGTCCAACCTAGGCATGCCGCGACGCACGGCCATTGGCGTGGATCACAATCGCGTGTCGCTTCTGGTTGCTGTTTTGGACAGAATCTGCGGTCTGCATCTGGGAGGTTCGGATATCTTTATCAATGTTGCGGGCGGAGTCCGGGTGGAAGAACCGGCCGTTGACCTGGGCGTGGTCGCGGCGATGGCGTCGAGTTTTCTGGATCGTCCGGTTGATCCCCGAACGGTCATTCTGGGGGAGGTAGGGCTCACGGGAGAAGTGCGGGCTGTGTCCCAAATGGATGTTCGGGTGAAAGAGGCGGCACGCCTTGGTTTTGACAAATGCATCCTGCCCAAAACGAACATGGCCTCGTTGACCAAAACAGCAAAAATGGAAATATGTGCGATAAGTTCACTGAAGGACCTGCTGGAAAATCTTTTCTGATACGGCCTGTTAAAAAACTGCTCAAAAAAATTACCAAAAACCTTGACATGGGTGAAATCGTGCATAAAATAGCGCGGCTTAATTAAAAACCATAAAATTAATATAAACAAAAGCGAAAGGAGAATAAAAGCATGAAAATCAGACCTTTACAGGATCGAATCATTGTAAAACGTTTGGAAGAGGAGACCAAAACCAAGGGAGGCATCATCATTCCCGATTCAGCCAAGGAAAAACCCATCGAGGGTAAAGTCATTGCGGTGGGCAAGGGTAAAAAGACAGACGACGGTAAACTGATCCCCCTGGATGTTAAAGCGGGCGACAAAGTCCTTTTCAGCAAATACGGCGGCACCGAAGTTAAAATCGACGGCGAAGAGTACCTGATCATGAGAGAAGACGACATTCTGGGCGTCATTGAAAAATAAGCAAAATAATAAGGAGGAATATATACAATGGGAGCAAAAATACTTCTTTACGATGAAGAAGCGAGAAAGTCGGTTTTAAAAGGTGTCAATACCCTGGCCGATGCTGTGAAAGTAACCCTCGGTCCGAAAGGCCGCAACGTCATTATTGACAAGAGCTATGGTTCACCCACCGTAACGAAAGACGGCGTGACCGTAGCCAAAGAAATCGAACTGGAAGACAAATTTGAAAACATGGGCGCGCAGATGGTGAAGGAAGTCGCCAGCAAAACCAGCGACGTCGCTGGTGACGGTACCACTACGGCAACGCTTCTGGCACAGGCCATTTACCGTGAAGGCGTCAAAGCCGTCGCGGCCGGTTCCAACCCGATGGACGTCAAACGCGGCATCGATAAAGCCGTCGAAGTCGTTGTCAAAGAGCTCAGCAAGATGAGCAAACCCACCAAGGATCAAAAAGAAATCGCCCAGGTCGGCACCATTTCCGCCAATAACGATGAAACCATCGGCAATATCATCGCCGGCGCCATGGACAAAGTCGGCAAAGAAGGCGTTATCACGGTTGAGGAAGCCAAAGGTCTGGAAACCGAGTTGGAGATCGTCGAAGGTATGCAGTTTGACCGCGGCTATCTTTCCCCCTAAGAAAATCAGCGGCATGAAAGACCTGCTGCCGATTCTGGAACAGATTGCCAAAATGAGCCGTCCGCTGCTTATCATCGCCGAAGACATCGAAGGCGAAGCGCTGGCCACCCTGGTGGTCAACAAGATTCGCGGCACCCTGCATGTAGCAGCCGTCAAAGCCCCCGGCTTCGGCGACCGCCGCAAGGCCATGCTCGAAGACATCGCCATCCTCACCGGCGGCAAGATGATCTCCGAAGACATGGGCTACAAGCTCGAAAACATAAAGATCGAAGACCTGGGACGCGCCAAGAAAATCACCATCGATAAAGACAACACCACCATTATCGACGGCGCCGGCAAACGTGCCGATCTCGAAGGCCGTGTCAAACAGATCCGCGCTCAGATCGAAGAGACCACGTCCGATTACGATAGAGAAAAACTTCAGGAAAGACTGGCCAAACTGGTCGGCGGTGTTGCCGTTATTAAAGTCGGCGCTGCAACTGAAACCGAAATGAAAGAAAAGAAAGCCCGCGTGGAAGATGCTCTGCATGCCACACGCGCTGCCGTGGAAGAAGGAATCGTTCCCGGCGGCGGCGTTGCTTATCTGCGCACACTGCCTGCATTAGTTAAGCTGGCATTGGACGGCGACGAGCAGATCGGTGTCAACATCGTGAAGAAAGCGATTGAAGAGCCGATCAAAATGATCGCCCAGAACGCCGGCCTCGAAGGCAGCATCGTGGTCGAGAAAGTCAAAGAAAAGAAGGGTTCCTATGGTTTCAACGCTCGCACGGATGTCTATGAAGATATGATCGCAGCCGGTGTCATTGATCCGACCAAGGTTACCCGCTTTGCCCTGCAGAACGCAGCATCAGTTGCGGCTCTGCTGCTCACCACCCAGTGCATGATTGCCGACAAGCCCGAAGAGAAGGGCGCAGGCGGCGGAATGCCCGGTATGCCTCCCGGAGGAGGATATCCTGGAATGGGCATGTAATAAAAAAGCAGGCTATTAGGCTGTTAGGTTAAAAGGAAGGCCCCCTGTCCTCAAGGACAGGGGGCCTTTTTATGGTGCGTCAGTTATCAGGGCATTCAAGAGCTAAGCATGCCCTGCAACTGTGGCTCTAAGGCTCATGGAGTGTGAGCGGTAAACTCGCCCGATCGGGCTCAAACAGTTAGGTTGTCTGATGCTTCATAACGCCTTGACCCACAACGTTTCGGTACTGATTTTCGCTTTTTGTATGCCCTGATAACTGACGGTCTTAGATATTCTCTTATGGGGCGATGCTTGGAAGAGTCATTTTCGTTGCATTCGATGAGTAAGTTAAAAAGTTAACATCGGCCCTCCGTTGCCTTGAATTGGGTTTTTCTTTACGGCAGGCTTCTTTATGTCGCTTATAAAGAACCTCAAAATATTCTTCCTTGGCCTGGGGACTCATAGTTCAACCTTCGTTTCCGAATCTCTCTTCGGTAACATCGGGTTACATGCGATCTTTAGGCTATGAGTCAACGTATCCTCTTTACAATACCCTTGGGTAACATTTTATTTGAGGCAATTCGTTATCAAAAAAATGTACTAGCAAGGTCCAAACTAATAGAGTATTATTATATTGATACAACTCGAGGTGGCCAATATGATCATGCAGAATATCCGTATGGCGCAATCGTGCGCAGTTGAGGCTCGCCGGGCAGTAGAGGAATTTCATGGGGCGGTGGCACAGCCGAACATGGAACTTGTTGTATTTTTTTGCTCCAGCGAATACGACCTCGATGAGCTGGCTGCGGAAATGAACCGTCTATTTACCGGGATTCAAGTGGTGGGCTGCACCACGGCTGGAGAAATTGGGCCGGCCGGTTATCATCAACATAGCCTATCGGGAGCGAGCTTTCCTGCCGGTAGTTGCGTGGCCGTCAGCGGATTGCTGGATCATCTGAGCCAGTTCGATATTGCCAGAGGACATGAATTCGCCCAAACCTTGTTACAGCGACTTGAAAGCAAAGTTCCAGAAGTAAGCCCGGCCAATAGCTTCGCATTTATGCTGATTGACGGTTTGTCGATTCGTGAAGAACCGGTAGCGCATGCGTTGCAGTATGCGTTGGGCAAGATACCGCTGATCGGCGGTTCGGCTGGTGATGACCAGAAATATGAAAAGGCTTTTATTTACAGCGATGGCCGCTTTCATTCCGATAGCGCTATACTGATCCTAATTAACACTACCTTGCCTTTCAGAATATTCAAAACCCAGCATTTTGTTCCCACCGATAAACGTCTGGTAGTCACGGAAGCCGATACAGCCAAACGCATCGTCAGGGAGATCAGTGGGCTGCCTGCCGCTGAAGAGTATGCCCGTCTGGTGGGTATTGACGTGCATGAACTTAATCCCATGCGTTTTGCGGCTTCACCCCTTGTGGTGGTGATAAACGGGATAGATTATGTGCGCTCGATTCAGAAGGCTAATCCCGACGGCAGCCTGACTTTCTTTTGCGCCATTGAAGAGGGGCTGGTGCTCAGGATAGCGCATGGCCTGGATCTGGTGAATAACCTGGAACGGACTTTCGACAAAATCCGAGAAGAGATCGGGCCACCCCAACTCGTCTTCGGCTGCGATTGCATTTTGCGAAATCTTGAAATAATCCAGAACGGATTGAAAGATCGCATCGAAGAGATTTTCCAGCGTAACAATACCATCGGTTTTAGCAGCTACGGCGAACAGTTCCACGGTGTACACATCAACCAGACACTCACCGGGATCGCTATCGGTACTGCCCTGGAACCAATTCGGAAGGTGCGCGATGTCTGAACAAAAGGAGCCGGCCTCCGGCGCGAACGAACAGGATTTGCAGGCCGAAATAGCACGTCTGAATAAGATAATCCAAGCTATGATGAATCGTTCTGAAAGAAACGCAAGCATTCAGGGGTCTGATTTCAACCTGTTCCAGACAGCGGTTACTCTTGAAGATCAGGTGCGTCAACGAACCGTGGAGTTGGAGGAGGCACGGCTTGAAACCGAGAAAATCACCCGGACATTGCGTGAAAGAGAAAATAATTACCGCCTGCTCCTAGAGAATTCTCCCATGAGCATTCACGAGATAGACATGGATGGCAGGATAATCTCCATGAGTCGGGCGGGTATTCTCATGCATGGGCTCAAAGTGGGAGACAATCTACAAGGATCTTTATATCTGGACGGCGTCAGCGCTGCCGACCGGGAACGCATAAGGAAGCTGCTCTCTAAGGCCTGTGCCGGGGAAATCAGCCACTTCGAATTTAAGGCCAGCGGTCCGCGCGAGCCGATTTTTAAATCGTGTTTTGTTCCCATTAAGAACAAGAATGGCGACGTTGAAAAACTGATGGGAATAACGGAAGACATCACCGAACGCAAACGCATAGATGATAAATTACGATTCGAGGAACAGCGTTTCCGGGCTTTTGTAGAGCACTCTTCCGATATGATTGTTCTCGTTAATCTGGAGGGGGTTATTACCTATGTAAATCCAGCAATTGAGAAAATCTTGGGATTCAAACCTGAAGAAAGAATTGGTGCCAAAGGAATGGAGCGTGTCCATCCGGATGACATTAAGGCTTTAGTTGATGTATTCAATACTTTGTCCAGAGATGCAAACTCCCCTGTTATAAAGGGTGAACTGCGTCTTCGTCATAAGGATGGAAGCTGGCGTACGCTCGAAGCTGTGGGAAGCAACTTGGCGAACAACAATGTTGTTGAAGCTATAATTATTAACTACCGTGATATCACCGATCGCAAACTTGCCGAGAGATATCGCGAGATGAGTAATGAGATACTTCAAATTCTCAGCAAGGCGGGTACTCTGCGTGATTCAATCCAGAGCATCCTCACTATATTGAAGACGCGGACAGGATTCGATGCTGTGGGTATTCGTCTCAGGGATGGAAATGATTTCCCGTATTTTGCCCATAATGGTTTTTCCAATGAATTTCTGCTTACGGAAAACACGCTGATCGAGCGCAGCATGGATGGCTGTGTGTGCCGGGACAAGGACGGTTATATTCGTTTGGAATGCACCTGCGGGCTGGTCATTTCCGGCAAAACCGATCCGGCCAATCCGCTCTTCACGAAAGGCGGCAGCGCTTGGACGAACGATTCATTCTCTTTACTCGACCTTCCGCCTGATCAGGATCCGAGGCTTAATCCACGCAACCAATGCATACACCAAGGCTATGCATCTTTGGCTCTTGTTCCAATTCGGAACAAGGATTCTATTAATGGCCTGATCCAGTTAAACGACCACAGGAAAAATTGTTTTTCTCTTGCTGCAATCGAACAGTTTGAGAGCATCGCGGCGAATATCGGCGAGGCCTTGATGCGCAAGCAGGCGGAGGATGAATTGAAGCAGAGCGAGGATTTTTTGAACACGCTGATAAATTCGATACCAATTCCTGTTTTCTATAAGGACAGAGATGGACGATACGTCGGATTCAACAAAGCTTTCGAGACATTCTTCGGTGCAACTAAGGAGCAACTTGTTGGCAAGACCGTATTTGATATTAACCCTCCGGAGCTTGCGAAAATCTATCATGCCAAAGATAATGAGCTTTTCGAGAGTGGGGGCGAACAGCAGTACGAAGCTCAGGTAAAAAACACGTTTGGTGGAACAAGGGATGTCATCTTCAGCAAGGCTGCTTTAACTGACAGCAAGGGAACCGTCAGCGGGCTAATTGGGGCAATTTATGACATTACCGAACGCAAACAGGCAGAGTACAAGTTGTACGAAAGCGAAGAACGATACCGTCTCATTGCTGAAAACACCGCGGATACAATCGCCGTATTTGACCTAAACCTCAATCCGACATATTGCAGTCCTTCAGTGCTAAAGCTGCGTGGCTTAACGGTTGAAGAAGTAATGACACGAACTTTGGATCAATTGCTGACGCCCGACTCTCTGCAAAAAGCAAGTATGTTGTTAGCCGAGCAAATGGCTTTGGAGTCAAGCGGAACCGCCGATCCGGCGAGAACTATTTTAATAGAGCTTGAGGAATATTGTAAAGATGGTTCTACTATTTGGGTGGAGCTCTCGTTATCGTTTCTAAGGGACAGCAATTTAAAACCGACCGCAATATTAACTGTAGAAAGGAACATCACCGACCGCAAGAAAGCGGAAGAGCAGATAAAACATTTGGCGACACACGATTTGCTTACAGACCTACTCAGTTTGAGATTTGCCAAGGACCGGCTGTCCGTAGCCCTTAACATGGCTCGCCGGTATAAGAAAGCGGTGGCAGTGATGTTTATCGATCTGGATGGTTTCAAAACCGTCAATGACACACTTGGCCATGATGCCGGTGATTATGTTCTCCAGCAAGTTGCCCAGCGCATGCTCTCATGCGTGCGCGAAACCGACACGGTTACTCGTGTCGGAGGAGATGAGTTCTTAATAATAGGAACCGAAATCAACGCCCCCGAAAATGCCGCGCAGATTGCCGAAAAAGTAATTCACCTAGTATCCCAACCGGTCATTTTCAACGGGAAACAGGTGGTTGTCAGCGCAAGTATCGGGATCGCGCTTTTCCCCGACGACGGTAAAGATATGGATCAGCTTATCAAGAAGGCCGACGAAGCCATGTATAGAGTTAAAAAAGCCGGCAAGAGTGGATTCTGTTTTATAAATACTAAAGTAAGCTAATCTTTTGCATCAACTCTAAACAACAGAATTCTGGAGAATTCTGGGGTCATAACACTCAATTCAGAGTAATGAGGAACAGCGCCCGGTTTTTTTGAGATGAACTTCTAAATCATTCAACCCTGTTTCTAGTTTCTCAAAAATGGAGTTACGCATGAAAGATTATGGTATCGGTCTTAAGCGGCAAGGGCACATCACCATCATTACCCTCAACCGGCCAGCAAAACAAAATGCGTTCGACATGCACATGTGGGATTGTCTGGATCAGGTGGTAGCCGAGCTTGCAGCCAGCCTGCCGCGGGTGATTATTCTTACCGGCGCCGGCGACAAGGCTTTCTCGGCCGGATTCGACGTGAACCCGGAGAATCCTTTACTTAAACCATTACTCGCCGCAATGGAGGGACATGACAAAGGCCCGGCGCATGATCTTATCCGCCGCATCAGGACAAGTGTCGACCGTCTTGTTACGCTTCCGGTCCCGATCATCGCCGCGATTAACGGACTGGCTTACGGCGGCGGAGCCGAGATTGCCTCCCGCTGTGACCTGCGGGTCATGGACCCGGGCGCCGTGATTTGTTTCTCCGAGGTGCGGCTCGGCCTCATGCCGGACCAGGGCGGCGTTGTGGGGCTCACCCATCTGGTGGGAGCTTCGAGGGCTGCCGACCTCATCCTCACTGCCCGGAAGGTGGGCGCCCAAGAGGCCCTCCAACTTGGCTTGGCCAACCGCATCAGTGCGCCGGGAAAGGCTCTTGAGGAAGCATTGTCCCTTGCTCTTTCCATTTCAGAAAACGGTCCTCGTGCCGTCCGCCACGCCCTGTCCGTGATCAGGAGAACCAACGACCTGACAACTGAGCAGGCCTTGGATCTGGAGACCCGGGAAGCCGTCACCCTCATTGCATGCGGCGAAAGCATCCACGGGGTTTCCGCCTTTCTCACGCGGCAAAAGCCCGAGTTCCCGGAACCCGGAGAATCCTGATTCGATATGACGGGATTGGGGATGATCCCCCAGGTCATGGTTTATTTTATTTCAGTCTCTCTTCCGACAATTGCAGGTGGTCCGTTTCGATTTCCACGAATGCTTCAAAAAGCTGCTTGATCCTTGGATGATCCGCGTCGGCGGCTGACTTTCTGTAGAATGCGATCGCTCTGGTTTCCCTTTCGTGGGACTCTTTCAAATTCTCGACATTCTCCGTGTGGCAGGCGTCGCTTCCCGGGGGAACGGATCCCAGCTTCAATATTTTCCTCCAAATGGAGGCGTGCTCCGCCTCAACCTTGCCCAGTGTCTTGAACAAAATCTTCCCCTCGGGATCGTTCGTTTGATTGGCGGCACAAGCATAAAATGCCGAGTTGCTTATTTCCACCTTGAGGGCGTGTTCGACATTGGCCTGATCCTTTGCGCTAAGCGGAACATCAAAGCTCACCTTAGCCTCTTTTGCCTCTAAAATGTAACCCACATGGGCGCCGCAGAAAGGGCAGTTGGGTGGGGGATTGGCGCCGATATACCCGTCACCGCAAACGATGCATCTGTACAATTTAACCATTTTTCGCCTCCCAAAATCTTTTTTCTTTATTATTCACAAACCAAATAGTGTTTTTAGAGCTTCCAGAGGCCATGGAGATTGCAGTATTCCCGCGCCGTAATGTTGGCCGCTTCGATGGGGAAAACGGCTTCCGGTGCCTGACCCGGCGCAAGGAACTGGCGATATGTTTTGCCGTCTGCGATTACCTCGATCCATTCAATGTAATGCTTTTCCTCCATGGGATGGGCAACGCTTCCGATCTTTACCTTGATCCCGCCTGTCACTTTTTCCACAACGGGAACATGCTTTTCCTTCGAGGCATCTGTTGTGTTTTCCGTCATCAGTTTCATGGGCTGGCCGCAACACACCAACTCTCCAACTCCTTCGTGAAGCACTTCTATGATATGGCCGCATACGTCACATTTAAAAACATATGGCCGCATACGTCACATTTAAAAACTTCGTTTCTGTTTGCCATGATCCACCTCTTTCCTTTCAGTTAAATAGTATTAATCCACTTTTTTAAACATCCTGCCTTCCGGTTCAGCGGCGGCGATACGCCGACCGCTGTAACCGGTGTTTGGTGACCGTTCTTTCGCGATTCTGTTCGATATCAACAAAAGACGGTTATGTTAAAATCACGTGAGATCGAAGCGGTCAAGATTCATGACTTTGTTCCATGCCGCCACAAAATCCTGCAGGAACTTCTCCTGAGAATCCTCACATCCGTAGACTTCCGCAATGGCCCTAAGCTGGGAGTTCGAGCCGAAGATGAGGTCAATGCGGGTGGCGGTCCACCGGGGTTCACCCGTCTTTCGATCTCGCCCTTCAAACACGTCCGCGTCTTTCGACGCCGCTTTCCACACGGTGCCCATGTCGAGCAGGTTCACGAAGAAGTCGTTGGTCAGCGCCTCCGGCCGTTTGGTGAAGACGCCATGCTGAGAGCCTCCGACGTTTGCGCCCAAAACGCGCATACCGCCGATGAGAACGGTCATCTCCGGTGCAGTCAGCGTCAGGAGCTGCGCCTTGTCAATCAGCAGTTCCTCCGCCGATACGGCGTATTGGGTCTTCTGGTAGTTGCGGAATCCGTCAGCCTTCGGTTCAAGAACAGCAAAGGAGGCCGCATCGGTCTGTATCTGCGAGGCGTCCGTGCGTCCCGGCGCGAAGGGAACCGTCACTTTGTTGCCGGCGTTCTTAGCCGCCTGC
>PHBN01000366.1 GCA_002840635.1 Deltaproteobacteria bacterium HGW-Deltaproteobacteria-1 | reverse complement strand
AGATTATCATCGTAATTGATAAATTCATAGTTTTGCACCTGCCAGTAAACAGCAAGGGTCAGAACAATCAAAATAATGATGATGAGTCCTTTTTTCTGAAGATTCTTTGGGGAACTCATCGGCATGAATAACTTCATTTCATCGGATGTCATTTCTTTAACCTCTTGAGTTCTGATAAGGCTTGCAAGGCATCCTGATCATCCGGTTTTATCTGCAAAATTTTCCCATATTGAATAGAGGATTCATCATATCTCTCCATATTCTTTAACACAATTCCCAATTTTTTCAGGGCATTGATATGCCTTGAATCAATTTTCAAAACATTATTAAAATCCTTCACAGCCAGATCATGCTTGCCAAGAGCAGCAAACGATACCCCCCGACTGAAACGGGCATCAACATAAATAAATGACACCACGGTTAAAATAAGCTTCAGCAAAGTTGTGATTTAATTTTAATGCCTGATTGAAATCGGCAAAGGCCTTTTCATAATGTCCTTTCAAACGCAGGGCCACCCCCCGATTGTTATAATAATCCGCCATGTCGGAATCAATGGCCAATGCTGCTGAAAAATCAGCAATGGCCGCATCCAATCGATTGATTTTCAAATAAAGTAATCCTCTGTTATAGTAAGCATCTGCAAATATTGGATTAAGATTTATAGCTTTGTCATAGTCATTGATGGCCTTCATCTGTTCGCCAATCATTTCATAAGCTATGGCTCGATTGCTCAATACTTCAGCAAATTTTTTATCCAATGCTATTGCAGCATCATAATCTTTCAGAGCTAAGTCATATTGTCCCTTTTCCGCATAGGTCAATCCTCTAAGATTATAGGCAATTGCAACTTTATGTTTCTTTAGAACATCATTCCACAATGCAAACGAATCACTCCACAACTGACAGCGCTGCCAAGAAATAACTGATAAAGCCAATATGAGCAGTAACGAGGTCAAGGATATACTGAGATTTATGTATTTGTTTTTTCTAGTAACATCAGCTGCAAACCAGACAAGCATGATAAATAATCCAATGAATGGCACATATGCATATCGATCTGCCATGGCTTGAGCACCTACCTGGACCATCCCAATAACCGGTACCAACGTTCCTAAAAACCACAGCCAGCCGATGATGAGATAGGGGTACTTCCTATAATATCTAAGTACGATTAAAGATAACGATATTAAAAAAGACGCTGCTATAAAAAGTTCCCACATTCCTATGTGATAACCAGGATAAAACACTGATAAGTCCAGTGGCCAAAACATTTTTTTTACATAAAGCGCATATGAGTAAATGGCGTTATCGATACGCATCTTGAGAGGAAGAGAAGTGCTACTCACTACAGCCGCGACGCTTCTTGCCGCGTAAACCGTGAGAAATATGGAAATTCCCGTGAGAATGAAGAGAGGAATCTTTTCCACAATCAGAAATTGTAACCCGGCTTTTTGAGCCTTAAAGAAAGGATAATTCTCCTGATTGACGGTAGCAATCACTGTCCTGTTCAATGGCCAATAATCCATCAGCAGCAACACAAACGGCAGCGTCACCAACATCGACTTGGACATCAGACCCAACGCAAAACAGATCACCACTGGTAAGTACCGTTTCCATCCAGGCTTCTCAACATACCAAACGTAAAACAGCATGGACAGAAACCAGAAAAAGGTACTCAACACATTCTTCCGTTCCGATACCCAGACCACTGATTCCACATTAATCGGATGGACTGCAAACAGCGCAGCAAGAAGGGCGCTTCTCCATACCGCACCCGTCAGCCTGTTCAACAGTAAAAAAAGCAAAACCGTATTTATAATATGGAGAATTAAACTGCTCCAATGATGACCGCCAGCCTTGTTCCCGAACAGCCGCCAATCCAGCATGTGCGACAGCATCGTCACCGGATGCCAGTGACCGGTATGAGTATCTGTAAATATTTTAATAACACCTGCGCATGTCACAGCCGATTGTATCAGATGGTTGTCCGTAACGTAAAGATTATCATCGTAATTGATAAATTCATAGTTTTGCACCTGCCAGTAAACAGCAAGGGTCAGAACAATCAAAATAATGATGATGAGTCCTTTTTTCTGA
>PHBN01000365.1 GCA_002840635.1 Deltaproteobacteria bacterium HGW-Deltaproteobacteria-1 | reverse complement strand
ACCATGACATAGGTTGCCTTGGGACCCCCCACTTGAAAATCCGGTGCTTTTTGATCTTTCATTCCCACTCCCCCTTTTATTTTTTGGTGAAAGGGATACCGATTTGTATTCCCGATCTTAACCAAATTTAATGAAGGCTAATGCGTATAGCATGCCAGGGGATAATGCATCCGGAGTTAATCAATATAATCAACAATATTAATACGATCGAAGAGATGTCCTGAATATGGGAAAATTATCTTATTGTGACATGTCACAATATGTGCTGTCACAATGTGTGACATGACACAATAAGATTAGTCAGATAGTTCGATGTGCAGTAATTCCAGTTTGCGATATAATGTCCTGCGATTGATTCCCAGCAGATGCGCCGCCTTTGTCTTGTTCCAGTGTGCCTTGGTCAGGGCATTGATGATCTCTTGGGATTCAAGGGCCGCCGGCGGACGGGTGACGGATGCAGAAGACTTGCCCTGTCTGCCGAGCTCCCGAATTTCCGTCGGCAAATCATCGATTGTTATTACGCTCCCGCGGCAAATGATAAACGCATGCTCGATGACATGCTCCAGTTCCCGAACATTACCGGGCCATGAATAATTCATAAAGATGTGAAGCGCTTCATTGGACACACCTTCAATTTTCCTGTTGAATCGTTCATTGAATATACGGCATAAGTGATCAATAAAAAGCGGCATGTCTTCCATTCGATCACGAAGCGGCGGCAAGGAAACTTCCACAACTTTCAAACGATAATAAAGATCCTCCCGGAACTCTCCCGAATGAACCTTTTCCTTGAGATTCTTGTTCGTACAGGCAATGACCCGGACATCAGCCTTCTGAGGTTCCGAATCACCCACCCGTTCAAAAGTTTTTTCCTGAAGAACCCGCAGAAGTTTCAGCTGGATGATCGGTGAAATATCGCCGATTTCATCCAGCAGCAGCGTACCGCCGTTTGCCGCCTGAAAACGACCCTGTTTATCTTTGATCGCACCGGTAAAAGCCCCTTTGATGTGCCCAAATAGCTCGGATTCCAGAAGGCTTTCCGTGAGGGCGGAACAGTTCACGGCAATGAAAGGTTTGAAGGCCCGCTGACCGCTGTAATGAAGCGCCCTGGCAACAAGTTCCTTTCCCGTTCCGCTCTCTCCGGTAATCAAAACGGTTGTTTCCAGATTGGCAAGATCCTCCAGCAGCCGGTATAAATCCTGCATTTTCTTACTTCGACCGATAATATTTTGAAACTGATGCCGCTCACGCAGTTCCCTTTCCAGATCCCTCAGGAGGGTGATATCCCGGATAACGAGGACAGCCCCCAGATATTGGCCGTCGGCATCTCTCAGCGGCGCGCTTGTTACGCTGACCAGTTGCTGCTGACGCTGCTGATGATTACACTCGATTCGGTATTCCTTGATGGTTGATTTCTTTTCAAGGGTTTGTTTGATGACATTACTGCAGGACTGGCTGCATAGCGTAAGGCACTCTGAAAGGGGTCTGCCCGCCATGTCACGGACACGGACACCGCAAATTGTTTCTGTGGATTGATTGGCTTCTATGACAGCTAACGACATATCCACGGTGATGATCGCCTCCTTGACACTGCCAAAAATGGCTTCCAGGCGGCTGCGGTGTTCGGCCAGCTCCTTTTCCACTTTTTTGCGTTCCGTTATGTCCCTGCTGACAGATCGAAACCCGATGATCTCG
>PHBN01000364.1 GCA_002840635.1 Deltaproteobacteria bacterium HGW-Deltaproteobacteria-1 | reverse complement strand
TCAGACAGCACTCTTGAACATTATTCAAAATTCCATTGATGCCATGCCGGACGGAGGCAGAATCAGCATCATTGCCGAAGATGACCATACAGCCGGCAATATCAAAATATCAATTACCGACAACGGGCAAGGCATCGCGGCTGATCTTCTGCAAAAGGTAAGCGAGCCGTTTTTCAGCTCCCACAAGGATGAAGGCATGCGCGGTCTCGGACTGGCCATTGTGCGCGATATCATCAAGGCGCATGGCGGGCAGTGGGATATCCAAAGCATACCCGGCGCCGGGACAACCGTTATTCTTTACCTGCGGATGGCCGATAAAGTGTCCGGTTAGGGCCGAAACGTTCACTTTTCATCTTGAAGACCGTAGCGGCGGATTTTCATACGCAGGGTTTTGCGGTCGATGCCCAAAATTTCGGCGGCCCTGGATTGATTCCAGGAGGTTTCCCGGAGAGTGTGAGCAATCTGCTCCCTTTGCGCTTCCTCAAGGGGCGTTATTTCCGGTATAGTGTCGTTTTTCCGGTCTGCTTTTTTCTTCCGGAACCGGTCAGGCAGATTATCGGGCAGAATCACCACAAAAGGCGAGAGCAGAAGGGTTTGTTGCAGGACATTTTCCAGTTCGCGCACATTGCCCGGCCAGTCGTAGGCCATCAATAATTCAACGGCCTCGTTCGAAACCCGCACACCGGGGTAGCCCAGTTTTTTTAACATGGCTTCAATCAGCAGGGGAATATCCTCCCTCCGTTCCCGTAAAGAAGGGATGCGCAGCCGCACAATAAAGCGGTATAAAAGATCCAGACGGAAATGCCCCGTGCTAACTTGGTTATCAATGTTTTTATTGGCTGCCGCGACCACGCGAACAGCAACATGCTGTACTTCATGGCCGCCGATTCTGCGCACTTCACCATCCTGCATGAAACGCAGGAACTTGCTTTGCAGCGCAGTTGACATTTCTGTAATCTCATCAAGAAACACGGTGCCGTCCTGAGCGGATTCGAGCAGGCCCTTATGCTGATGATCAGCTCCCGTATAGGCCCCTTTTTCGTACCCGAAAAGTTCAGATTCGAGCAGGTTGTCGGGAATCGCCCCGCAGTGCACCACCACAAAAGGCTTCTGTCGTCGCGACGACATAAAATGCAGAGACCGAGCGGTCAGTTCCTTTCCCGTGCCGCTTTCGCCTTCTATGAGCACACTTGCCGCGGAATCTGCGACGCGTGCTATCTGCTTGTAAAACTCGACCATCGTGGCGGATGAGCCGATCAATCTCGCTTCTTCATGGGCTTCCGGAGGTCCGTTTTGCCGACGCTCGCGCAGTTCGCGCACTTCCAGGACTTTTTTAACGATTATACGGCAGTCTTCAGGAGAAAAAGGTTTACTGATGTAATCCCAGGCGCCCAACCGGATTCCTTCCATGGTGGTTTCCAGGGAGCCGTAAGCCGTCATCAGGATGACAGGCAGATGCGGCCATGTTTTCTGAACTTCACTTAAGAATTGCAGACCGTCCATATCGGGCATGCGAATGTCGGACATTAATAAATCGTATTTGGAAAGGTCTTGTTTCAGAGCGTCAAGGGCGGAGGTAAACGCACTGACGTCATAGCCGTCGCGCAGGAGAACTTCCTGCAGGAATTCACAGGCAACGGCATCGTCATCAATGACCAGTATGCGGGCTTTCATATAATCACCTGCTGCGCCTTTT
>PHBN01000052.1 GCA_002840635.1 Deltaproteobacteria bacterium HGW-Deltaproteobacteria-1 | reverse complement strand
TCCAACAATATCATACATATTAGACACAACACCGACGCCTAATCTGTCTTTTGCTTCGAAATAGTTCAGACAGGTGCCGCAAACAAGCATTTCCACACCAGCCGCCGCCAGTTCTTTTAAATCATCCAGAACTTCGGATTCCTGCAAGGCAAGCTTGACGCCGGTGTTATAGAAAATCATCACATCCGGCTTTTCGGCCTGTCCGGCGATTGTATGCATGAAAGCTCTGATCAAAACGGCGCCGAGTTCGTCGTTACCTCTCCCCATTTTGTCCTCATTACAGACGATTACAAAAGGACCGGACGGCGCTGTTGTGCTGCATGACGGATCAAAGTCGTCCTTGGATACGATTGCCCCTGCTTTTCGTTTCAGATCAATTTCGAAAGTGCCGTCACTTCTCTTTTCAGTCTTCACATCACAGCCCAGCTTTGTTCCCAGACGCTTGACATTTTCCAGCGCCGTGTCGTTATCAACAATCACCCGAACATGTTCACTTGCTTCAATCGCCTGTTTGGCCAGAACCACCGGTTGCGGACAGGCCAGCCCCGTGGCGTTGACAATTTTTATCTCGCTCATTTTTAATTCCTCACTTTTGGGGTAACATCTCGAATAGAGCTTCCACGCGTGTGCGGATCTGTCCTACGTCGCTTTGCGAATAATCTGTTTCGATTTTCAGAAACGGCATCTTGTGCATTCCTGTAATGTGCTCTTTGATCTTATGTGATTCGATATTGTAGGAATGGCAAGCATGCAGCACCACATCAACCACAACATCCGGTTTAAATCGCTCGATCATTTTATCCAGCTCATCCAGACGGCGGCTGTTGGGCGTCATGCAGGAGCAGGGCAGGTCCAGATACCGGCGTGACAGGGCCCTGTAAGGATCGGGAGTGTTTTCGGCGATCATGCCGCTGTAGGGTTTCATACCAGTGCAGGAATCCAGAACCACAATGACGCCGCCTGCCTCCTCGATGATTTTGAACACCTTGGTCGCGTCGCCGCCCACGGGACATCCGGTAACCAGCACACGGGGAGAATCCTTTTCGCCGTGATAAATGCCTTCGGCCACGCGCTTTTCCAGCTTCGCGATGGTCTCCTTAAGTATCGGCAGCATATCCTGCGTCGTCGCGGCTTGGCCTAAATAAGTCAGGTCGTAGAATTCAAGCCAGGTCACCGGTGTGGGGGTGAGGGCGGCGAAATCAAATATTTTATTCATAAGACGATTTTTTTCATTGGTTGCCTGAATTTCCTTTTCCACATCCGCGTCTTCGATTTTACGGTTAAAGGTTGTCTCCAGAAATCCTTTGAGTTTTTTGATCATGGCCGTCCAGTTTTCCAGGGCTTCCTTTTGATCGGGCAGCTGGGGCAGGTCCATCACATGCATCGGTTTGATGCCGGAAATCAGTTCAAACATTTTTTTCTTGCCGTCACAGGTGGTTTCGGCGATGACTGCCTCCGAGATGGCAAAGAATGGGCAGGTATCTGTTTTGATAAAACCGTAACTGGATTTAATGAGCGGACAGAGATTGGCCGGAAGCACGGTTTCCGCTGCTTCGATGGTTTTATTGGCAAATGCGCACAAAACAGCCGGTGCGGCATTGGCCGCCCGGATCAACTCCAGGGGGGCATAACCACAATAAATACCCACAATATTTTTCCCTTTTTCCCGCTGCTTCTGAAGATAACCTAAAGATCGTTTTGTTGCTTCACCCGCAAAACCGTCATTCAATAATGGTTCAACACCTGCCTTCATTAATAATCACTCCTGTGTATGATTTCGTTAACCGGGTGTAGTGATATATTATTTTATAGCATATCTCCAATAGATAATAGTTATAACCGTAGATGTTTTATTACTATTATGAGGATGCCTTCCATCAAGTGATATTCAAAAGTGGTATTTACTGTTATAAACTGAAAGATAAAGGAGAATCTCATCACTATCCATTGGCAACGTATTATGATAAAAAGAATTATATTTTCAGGGGGGCTAAGATGAATTACTACGAACCGAAAGACCTGGTCGATTTTCCCAACATAGCCGAATGGGCAGCCGATCAGGGAAATAAATTTTTTGAGTATTACGGCGCAGCCACCGGGGCAGGCAAACTCACCGAGCGGGAGAAGTCGCTAATTGCCCTGACCGTGGCCGTCACGCAAAACTGCCCGTATTGCATTGATGCCTATACCACCAAGTGCATGTCTCTGGGGATTTCCAGTGAGGAGATGATGGAGGCCGCGCATGTCGGCGCCGCCATGATGGCGGGTGTGACGCTGGCGCACACCACACAAATGCGGAAAATCATCAAGAAGAAGGAAATGTAATGGATGTACGCGAACAATTAAACATCCTTGGCCGGATGGGTGAAAACCCTTCGTTTGCCGGGAAGATTCGTGAAATCAATCGATTCCCGCTCATGGCCAGGGGCATTGATATTTTGCAGATCAACCTGGGCAGGCGTTGCAATCTATCCTGCCGGCATTGCCATGTCAATGCGGGGCCTGACAGAACCGAGATCATGGAAAGACCCATCTTGGAGAAGTGTTTGCAAGTTCTAGAGACGTTTCCGATTGCTACAATCGATATTACCGGCGGCTCTCCGGAAATGAACCCGCACCTGGAATGGTTTATTACCGAGGCGGCCCGGCTGAACCGGCGCTTGATTGTCCGTTCCAACCTGACGCTGCTTTGCGAGGAATCGTATCGTTATTTTATGAATGTTTTTGTTCAAAATAAGGTTGAGATCGTAACGTCGCTTCCGGATTATCTGGCGTCCAAATCCGACCGGCAGCGCGGTCAGGGATCGTTTGGCAAAGTCATTGCCGCGCTCCGGGAACTAAATACACGGGGGTACGGCCGCAAAGACAGCGGCCTGGTGATCAATATCGTCCATAATCCAGTCGGTGCCTACCTTCCGGGGTCTCAGGCGGCGCTTGAGCATGAATATCGCGAGCGCCTCCGCACTGAGCACGGCCTCTCCTTCAGCCATCTTTTCTGCATAACGAATCTTCCTGTCGGCCGCTATCTGGACTATCTGATGGAATCCGGAAATTATGAGGATTATCTGCGTACGTTGTGGCACTCGTTTAATCCCGACGCGGTGGACCATGTGATGTGCCGGACGACGCTTTCGGTGGGTTGGGACGGATCGCTCTATGATTGCGACTTTAATCAAATGCTCGGGCTTACCGTGAATCACGGTGCGCCGGATAATATCATGAATTTTGATATGAACCGGCTCAAGCACCGCGAAATCGTTATCAACAATCATTGCTATGGGTGCGTTGCCGGTTCCGGGTCATCCTGCCAGGGCGCGACGACGGGGGCTTAAACACACATGATGATTTCTGTCATCATACCGGTGCTGAATGAACACGAGCGCATTCTTGATACTATGCAATCGCTTGACTCAGTTGCAGGCAGTGTTCCCTACGAAGTGATCGTGGTGGATGGCGATCCGGTGGGCGATACGATTGCAAGTCTTCCCGATACAGGTATTATTAAACTGACCGCGCCAAAGGGTCGGGCCAGGCAAATGAATGCGGGAGCGGCCCGGGCGTCCGGAGACATTTTGCTTTTCCTGCACGCCGACACGCTCCTGCCACCACGTGCTCTGTCCAAGATCGTCGGGGCGCTTTCCGAGAGTCGTTTTGTCGGTGGCGCATTTGATCTGGGTTTTCAAAACAGCCGGTTGATATTTCGGCTCACCGGGAAATGCGCGTCGCTCAAACATCGCCTCA
The DNA here is from genome assembly GCA_002840635.1 of Deltaproteobacteria bacterium HGW-Deltaproteobacteria-1. GTDB lineage: Bacteria > Desulfobacterota > Syntrophia > Syntrophales > Smithellaceae > UBA8904. The sequence continues at coordinate 3,969 of PHBN01000052.1, read as the reverse complement.
CGCGTATTCCCTACGGTGACCAGGCGATCTTCCTGCGGCGAAGCTGTTTTGCAGAGATTGGCGGCTATCCGGATATTCCGCTCATGGAAGATGTGGAGATGATGAAGCGCATCAAAAGGCAAGGCGGGCTTATCGTCATCCTGCCGGAGGCGGTGGCCACTTCTTCCCGAAAGTGGGAGAAAGACGGTGTGGCCTATACGATTTTGCGTAACTGGCTTCTCCAGACGCTTTATCTCTTCGGTGTGCCGGCCGAAAGGCTGATTAAATACTACTACAAACAATGATGCTCAATGGTTTATACTTAAGATCCCTGCCGGCGCCGGTTGCACAATGTGTCGATGTTACAATAATATTTATTGCAGGGCCTGTTTCCAAAACGCGCCGCTTCGGACTGCTCGGGAAACAGTCCCTACTGCCTGTAGAGAACATGAAATAACAATTCATTTATTATGCAGGATTTTTTAATGAAAAAAATGCTGATAATTTCAATTTTGATTACATTGCTGATTGTCCCGCTGCTTCACGCCCAAATACTGGAGCATGGTTTTCGCGAAGATTTCGAAACTCTGGCCAACTGGAAACCGCTGACGTTCCCTAAAATTCCCCGCCACAGTGCCTATAGTATCCTGAAAGAAAACGGCAAAAGCATGCTCGTTGCCGTCGCGGACAATTCCGCATCAGGGCTGATCTATACAAAGTCCTTTAATATTTATCAAACACCGATCATCCGGTGGAAATGGAGAGTGTCGAATATCTTTCAGGCAGGCGATGCAAAAAAGAAATCCGGCGATGACTATCCGCTGCGTATTTACGTTGTGTTTAAATATGATCCTCAGAGGGCAAGTCTTTTTGAGAAGGCTCAGTACAACACGGCAAAACTCATTTACGGCGAGTATCCGCCGCACAGCAGCCTCAATTACATCTGGGCGAATAAAAAGCATTCCGAGCGGATTCTACCTAATACCTATACTGCCAGAGCGCAAATGATTCTCCTGCAGAAAGGCCCCGAACGTGCCGGGCAGTGGGTCGAAGAACGGGTGAACGCCCTGGACGACTACCGCAAAGCTTTCGGAGCCAATCCGCCTGTCCAGGCAAGCCTTGCCATTATGGCCGATGCGGACAACACCGGTGAGAAGGCCACAGGCAATGTTGAATATATCGAGGTATCCGCCAAATAATGAAAGATGCTTTCATCTTGTTTCTGAAATACCCCGAGCGTGGTAAAATAAAAACGCGTCTTTCATCCGAGATCAACGATGAGGCTGCCTATGAGCTCTATCTTTGCTTCCTTCGGGACATATCAGTCATGGCTAGACAGGTGAAAGCTGAAATTATCATTGTCTATTCGGGCCCGGATCACGCCAAGTTTGACGATTTTCCGCAGGTTCAGAAGCTTCGGCAGCGCGGGAGTGACATTGGCGAGAGAATGTTTTTCGCTTTGCAGGATGTTTTTGCAGAAGGATTTAAGCGTATCGTGCTCATGGGAAGCGATATCCCTGATCTGCCGGCGGACTATGTGAATGAAGCGTTTGCCAAACTGGAATTGGTGGATGTGGTTCTTGGACCCGGCACGGATGGTGGTTATTATCTGATCGGTTGCAAACCGGATGGGCTGCGCCAATCGATTTTTCATAACATCGCCTGGAGCACAAAGACGGTTTTTGACGAAACCCTTAAGAGGATAGAAGAGGCGGGATTGAGAGCTTCCGTCCTTAATGAATGGTCGGACATCGATGACCTTGAAGATCTTAATCGTTTTTATGAAAGAAACAAAGATCAGAAAGTCTCGCACGTAATGGACTATTTAAACAAAAAGGAGATTTTGCATGGGCCATGATTACGATTTAATCATTGTAGGGGGCGGCGGAGGCGGCATCACCGCGGCGATGCTCGCGCATGGCCTGGGGAAAAAAGTGGCTTTGATCGATAAAAAGCGTTTCGGCGGCGAATGTACCTGGTCGGGCTGCGTGCCCAGTAAATCGATTTTACATGCGGCAAAAATGATGTGGAATGCGCGCCATCCGGAGCACTATGGCCTGTCCATCCATGGCGAGATAAGCGTTTCGGGGGATCATGTCATGTCTTCGGTGCAGCAGACTATCCGGGAAATTTATGAGGGAGAAAAGCCGGAGGCCTTTGAAAAGTTGGGCATTACGGCGATTGAAAACGCTTCTGTCCATTTTATCGATCCCCACACGATTGAGGTCAACGGCAAAACGATGCGCGCCGGGAAGTTTTTGATCGCAACCGGATCGTCGCCGCTTGTACCGCCGGTGCCCGGCCTTTCGAGTGTGCCTTACTATACCAATGAAACCATTTTCACGCTTGCAACCCTTCCGGCTTCCCTGACCATCATGGGCGGCGGGCCCATCGGCATTGAACTGGCGCAGGCGATGAACCGACTTGGCGTAGCCGTCACGGTGATCGAAATGGCGCCATCAATCCTGATCCGGGAAGAAGCTGAATTGTCGGCTATGCTTGCCGGCATTCTTAAACGCGAAGGCGTAACGCTTCTGACCGGCGCAAAAGTATTAAGTGTGGAAAATCCGGAAAATCCCACTGTGGTCTATGAAAAAGACGGTAAATCCGATAAGACTTCCGCCGCCGCGCTATTAATTGCCGCCGGCCGCAAACCGAACACGGAAGGACTGGGACTCGAAACCATCGGCCTTGACCATGGCCACTCCGGCATTGCGGTCGATAACTATATGCGAACAAGTGTCAAAATGATTTACGCCGCAGGCGATGTCGTCGGGCCTTATCAATTCAGCCACATCGCCAACTATCAGGCTATTGCCGCCACGTCCAATGCGCTTTTGCCCATCAGGCGAAGCGTCAATTATGATGCCGTGCCCTGGTGCACCTTCACCGACCCGGAACTGGCCCGAAGCGGTCTGACCGAAGCCGAGGCGCGCGATAAATTCGGCTCGAAGATCCGTATATATAGGGCGGAATATTCAAAACTTGACCGCGCACGCACCGATCGGGCGACAGAGGGACTTGCCAAGTTTGTCTGTCATGGCAATGGGAAAATTTTGGGCGTGCATATCCTCGGCGAGCGCGCCGGCGAAGTGATGCATGAGGCGCATGCCGCCCGGACGCTGGGAATTCCGTTATACCGTCTGGACAAGGTCATTCACACGTATCCGACCTATTCGGAGCTGACGCGCATGGCGGCCCGAGCGGCCTATATCGACCGGATTTCGTCCAACCCGTTTGTGCGCTTCATTAAGTTATTCAGGAGCAAAAATGAAACCGGCTCATAAGAAAATCCTCATTGCGCTTATCATTGCTGCGGTCATCGTTTCCATCCGTGTTTTCGGCCTGGATCATTTGCTTAGCCTGGAGACATTCCGCCAGTATCGCGATCAGCTCCTGGCGTTTACGTCGCATCATTATCTTCCCACGGTGGCGATATTCATTCTGATCTATATCGCTGCCGTCGCTCTGTCAATTCCCGGTGCGACAATTCTCACACTTACCGCCGGATTTCTCTTTGGTTTTTTCGGCGTAATCTACGTGAACATCGGCGCCAGCGCAGGCGCGATTCTGGCCTTTCTCGCCGCCCGGTATCTGATCGGCGACTGGGTGCAGAAACACTATGGAGAGAAACTCGCGTCGTTTAACAAGGAGATTGCTGAAAACGGATACAACTATCTCTTAACGCTGCGCTTTATTCCGCTGTTCCCCTTTTTTCTGATCAATATTTTTGCGGGCCTCACACGCGTGCCGCTTACAACATTTGCCTGGACCACGATAGTCGGCATTCTGCCCGGATCGTTTGTTTATATCTACACGGGACGCCAGCTGGGAATTATCGACAAGCCCGGCGATATCCTTTCCTGGCAGATCATTCTGGCCTTCGTGCTATTGGGGCTTTTAGTGTTAAGCCCGGTCGTGATCAAGAAGTTTATGAAGCAGAAAAGAAGCAATTCAACAAATGTTCCTGAAGAGGATTGAAAGGAGGTC
>PHBN01000051.1 GCA_002840635.1 Deltaproteobacteria bacterium HGW-Deltaproteobacteria-1 | reverse complement strand
TAATCGAGCAAATCTTCAGTCATGGCTGATGATTTTCATTTTCTTTGACCACCCGCTCTTATCCGTCCTAACATTTCTGCAGGCGGCGTTATACTGGAGAGTGAAAGCAACCTTTCCCTGGTACTGTTCATCCTCCTGCGTGCGATATCCTGTGATGGTGCCTCCGAAAAAGGATGGTTCCTGTTGCTTCTTGTGAAAATAAATTTCACTGCCAATCAGTTCTTTGGCCTTGCTTTCATCGACGGTCCACCAACCGCTCTCCCAACTGCTATCAGGCAACTTTATAAAATTATTTAGCGGTTCGATCATGTGTATATGCATCTTGTTTCCTCCATTTTCTTAAAAAACATTCTATATATAGGTTTATTGTAGTGGATAAGTTCTTGACATAACTGAATTATCTTGAAGTCTGTGAAGCACGGACAACACGTACATCAGGAAGGAGTCTACCACGCCTTGTATCTATCTTACAGAAAAAGTCAGATATGTCACGATATATTTAATGCTGGCTGATTATTTGCATTAAACTCATCCCTGCAAAAATGCTGGAAACATTGGAAAATAGCTGCGCTTTATTTGACTTTCCCAAGCGGAGAATAAACGAATCAGATGGTTAAAACATTAATAAAATTGATGGGAAATGGTCGGGGCGGCAGGATTTGAACCTGCGACATCTTGCTCCCAAAGCAAGCGCGCTACCAGGCTGCGCTACGCCCCGATGATGTTATGTTTTTAAAGAACCCAGATAATCTTTGAGCTTTGCAAATGCCTGCCCCCGGTGGCTGACCTTGTTTTTTATTTCCGGTGGCAACTCCGCTGCTGTTTTATTCAACTCAGGGCAGAAAAAAATTGGGTCGTATCCGAACCCGTTGTCTCCCCTGCTTTCATCAATGATTCTACCCTGCCAGCGCGCTTCAAAGGAATGATAGTTGCCATTGGTTTCGTGCAACACCAACGCGCAACAAAAAGACGCGGCTCTTTTTTCGGGGGGCACTTCTTTTAACTTGTCCAACAGTCTGGCGTTGTTCTCATCGTCTGAAGCACCATCACCAGCATAACGTGCAGAATAAATACCGGGTTCCCCTCCCAGAACAACCACTTCCACACCGGAATCATCTGCCATTACGGTTTCGCCTGTAAATTCTGATACAATTCTAGCTTTTTTTAAAGCATTTTCAAGATACGTTTTACCGTCCTCGACAATTTCCGGCAATGATTTAAAATGGTTTAAAGACAGTAATTCTACATCCATGGAAGCGAGCATTTCCCTGATCTCTTTGACCTTTCCCTCATTTTTCGTTGCAAAGATGATTTTCATGAACGGATTTCACCTGAAACTTGCTTTTGTAAGGCAATGATTTGTGCAATGCCGCTTCTCGCAAGGGTTGTCATCTGTTCCATCTGGTCAATGCTGAACGGCATATGCTCAGCCGTTCCCTGTACCTCGATGAACAAACCGGCTCCCGTCATGACAAAATTCATATCCACATCAGCCTGAGAATCTTCCTCATATTCCAGATCCAGTAACACCTGATTTTGGACAATTCCGACACTGACTGCCGAAACAAAATCCCTTACCGGGATGTCGCTGATCAATCCCTGCTTCATCATATGTCTAAAAAGATCGACCAGCGCCACAAAAGCTCCGGTAATTGACGCGGTTCGGGTACCGCCGTCTGCCTGAATAACATCGCAGTCAATATATATGGTTCTTTCACCGAAAGCGGTTAAATCCGTCACGGCCCTCAACGATCTGCCGATCAGTCTCTGTATTTCATGGGTCCTGCCCCCAAGTCTGCCCCGCACGGATTCCCGGGCGGAACGGGTTTCTGTGGACATGGGTAGCATGGAATACTCCGCGGTCAGCCAGCCCTTTCCTGTATTTTTTAAAAAAGCCGCCGTTTTCTCTTCCAGTGATGCCGCACACAGTACTTTTGTGTTGCCGAATTCGACCATAACGGAACCCGGCACATTCCGTAAATAATGGTTGGAGATGCGAACAGGCCGCAGTTCATCAAATTTTCGATCATGATTTCTCTTAAACACGGGACTCCTAAAAGAAGGATTTTATACTTTTTGCCAGCGCCCTGGCGATATCCTTCTGTATTTTGCCGGATTCCAGTTTTTTCTTTTCTTCAGGATTTGTGGCAAAGCCCATTTCGACCGTCAAAACGGGGAGGGCAAGGTCTTCGCCAAGCGGCACATCCGCTTCTCGTAGTCCTCTGCCTTTCCGCGGAAATAAACCGTCAAGATTCTTTTGCACCAGGCGTGACAGCCGGACGGTATCACTTAAATATTTTTTTTCATCGCCGGCATCGCCTTTCCTCGTTTTCTTTTTCAGGGATTCATCTTTCTCCTGAAAGCCCGGATAATACATTTCGAATCCCGATGAGGTTTTGCCGAAACCAGCATTGATATGAAGGCTTAAAACTATGGCAGGTTGTATTTTCAGAATATTCTTTCTGCGCTCAGCCAAAGAAACCGTTTTGTCAGAATCACGGGTTAAAACCACCTCAAGATTTGCATTCTGGGCCAGTTCCTTTTTCAGTGCCTGTGCAATGGCAAGGGTTAAATCCTTTTCCGCAATTTTATCAACACCGACAACCCCCGTATCCTCCCCGCCATGCGCGGGATCAATAACCACAACATGTTTTACCGTTTGTGCATGGAGCAATACCACCGGAAAGCACATCATCAGGACTGAAAATAAAACCATTATATACTTTTGAGATCTGCTCAACATCATCTTATCAAATTCTCCTGTTAGTTTTACCCTGTTCAAATTGCGCCTGCTTATAGCAGAGTGGATTTGTTTGTCAACATCCAAATTAATGTTGACCGTCTTCAGGCTTTGCGAATCCTTTCAATGGATCGAACAACTTTCAACTGGCGGATGGCGGAAAAAATGGAATTGAGTTGCTGCAGATCATAAACGTCAATAATAAAAATACAGTTGGCAATCATATCCGTTGTCTCCACCTGGGCAAAGCTGATATTGATATCAAACGAGGTGATCACGGAGCTGACCTCTGTTAAAACCCCCTTGCGGTCATTGCAGACAACCTTGATATGCACGGGATAAGCATGCTTCTGGCGAAGATCCCAATTGACATCAACAATTCTCTCAATATCCAGTTTTTTTAAATGCGGACAACTCTGCGTGTGAACCGTAATTCCCCGTCCGCGTGAAATATAGCCGGAGATTTCATCCCCGGGGATCGGATTACAGCATTTGGCAAACTTGACCATCACGTCATCAATGCCGGTGAGACTGATGCCCAGCGTAGGAACGGCAGCTTTTTTTCTTGTTTTCTCCGGAAGCTTTTCGCTTCCTTTTGGCGCTACCGCGGACACCAGAAAGGAATTGACTATCTGCTTGGGTGAAATTCGACCGTAACCCACTTGTGAGATCAAATCTTCCAGCGTTGGCAGCGAATGTTCCGCGAGGATTTTCTTCATTTCGTCCAATTTTACACAAGACGAAAATTTCAGATTGTTTCTCTTAAATTCTTTGTCCAGCAGGTCTCTGCCCAGCACCTGAGAACTGTTTTTTTCCTCCAGGTTGATCCAGTTACGGATCTTGGAAATGGCGCGGGAGGTTACCACGTATTTCAGCCAGTCTTTGCTGGGATGATGCCCGGCCTGTGTGATAATTTCAATCTGATCACCATTTTGCAGGTGATAACGCAGCGGCACGATGTTGCGGTTTACTTTCGCGCCGATGCACTGATTCCCGACGTCGGTATGGATGCTGTAGGCAAAATCGATGGGCGTGGCGCCCCTGGGAAATGTTTTAACATCGCCATGAGGTGTAAAAACATAAACATCCTCCGGAAACAGCGCCATTTTCAGATTGGACATGAACTCTTTTGGATTCTTGATATCCTGCTGTATTTCCAGCGCCTCACGCAGTTTCTTAATCTGCGTATCTTCATCATCCTGAAATGCACGTCCTTCCTTGTAGCGCCAGTGAGCGGCAATCCCTTTTTCCGCCCATTCATGCATGGCCCTCGTCCTGATCTGGATTTCAACTCTTTCCCCGTGTGGACCGATCACTGCCGTATGCAGGGATTGATAGTTATTGGCTTTGGGCATGGCAATATAATCCTTAAAACGGCCGGGAACCGGCTTCCATAAGGCGTGAACGATGCTGAGTGCTTCGTAGCATGTTTTTTCCTTATCCGAATCGAGGATAATGCGGAAAGCGATGACATCATAAATTTCATCGAAGTCGATATGCTGTTCATGCATTTTTCTGTAAATGCCATACAGATGCTTTGCCCTCCCCTCGACTTCACCCTGAATCGATACGTTGACCAGCTCTTGAAAGATGATGTTTTTTACCTCTTCCGTGTAGAGATTTCTCGATTCGTTGGATTTGGCTACCCTGCTTTTAATTTCATTGTAGGCTTCCGGCGAAAGATACTGAAACGCCAGGTCTTCCAGCTCCATCTTCATCCAGTTGATCCCCAGCCGGTTGGCCAGCGGCGCATAGACATCCATTGTCTCTCGCGCAATATAAACCCGCCTGTCCGGCTTTTGATACTGAAGAGTCCTCATGTTATGAATACGGTCTGCCAGCCGAACCATCAGGATACGGATATCCGACGACATCGCCAGAATCATTTTGCGGAAATTTTCCGCCTGTCTTTCTTCCTGGGACCCGAATGAAATGCGGCTTAGTTTAGTAAGCCCGCTGACCAGAAAAGACACATCTTTGCCGAACTCTCTTTCAATTTGTTCCTTGGTGGTCAGCGTATCCTCAATGGTGTCATGCAGAAGTCCGCTGATGATCGTCGCCGAATCGAGCTTCATGTCGACCAGGATGCCGGCCACTTCCATGGGATGCGTAAGATAAGGCTCACCGGATAAACGGACCTGTCCCTGATGCACCGTAGCCGAGTAAATATAAGCCTTCTGAATCATTTCCAGCTCTTCAGCCGTCAGATAGGCTTGAGCTTTATCAAGAATGTCATTGATTCTTAACATGAATATTCCCGGTTATACTAATGGCGCTTCATCGGCTGCACTCATATCCGCGGCAATGATTTTCCGGACCTGGGCAACAATCTCCCCGATCGCATAAAGACTGCTCTCGCCGGACCGGCGGATTTTCAATTCGACCCGGCCCTGTGCCAGGTTCTTTGATCCCACAACAATCCGCAAAGGAATGCCGATCAGGTCTGCGTCTTTAAACTTCACACCTGCGCGTTCATCACGGTCATCGATGATCACTTCCACGCCGCAGGCCAGCAATTCGCTATAAATATCTTCGGAGGCTTTCATGACGTCCGGCTCTTTGATGTTCACGGGGGTTACAATGACAGTATATGGTGCAAGCGGCATCGGCCAGATAATGCCGTTGGGATCGAAGTTCTGCTCAATGCAGGCGGCCACGGTCCTTCCGATTCCGATGCCGTAGCAACCCATGATCATGGTTTTTTCCTTTCCGTCCCGGTCCAGGTAGGCGGCTTTCATGGCTTTGCTGTATTTGGTTCCCAGCTTGAACACATGACCAACTTCGATTCCCCGGACAAACTTGATGACTCCGCCGCAGCGCGGGCAAACATCACCGGGCTGGGACACGCGCAGATCGGCAAATGACTCCACCTGGAAATCACGCCCGATATTCACATTTCTCAGATGATAATTCTCTTTGTTGGCTCCGGTAACCATATTCACCAGATTCATGATTGAATAATCGGCGATCACTTTGGTTTTAATGCCTACGGCGCCGGCAAAACCCCGCGGCGCTCCGGTTGCCTTCGTGATCATATCGTCATCGGCCAGATCAAGCTCCGCCGCGCCCAGATAATTTTTCACCTTGATTTCATTAACCTCGTGATCCCCTCGGATCAGGACCGCACAAGGTTTGCCATCCGCATTGAAGATGAGGGTTTTGACAATCTGCTCGGACGATACATTGAGGAAGGCGCTGACCTCATCAATCGTGCGCACATCCGGTGTTTCGACGATTTCCATCGCCAGCCGGTCTTTCTGCTTGTCAGCGTCTGCTGCGGGCTTCGCTACTTCGGCCTTTTCCAGGTTGGCTGCATAATTGCATTTTTCACAAAAAACGATGGCGTCCTCGCCCGATTCGGCCATGACCATGAACTCGTGCGAGAAACTTCCTCCGATACTGCCGGAATCCGCCTCGACCGGACGGTACTTCAAACCGCAGCGCCGGAAAATATTATTGTAGGCGGCAAACATTTTCTGATAGCTCTTTTCCGCCCCCGCTTCATCCGCATCAAAACTATAGGCGTCTTTCATGCCGAATTCCCGGCAGCGCATCACCCCGAAACGCGGACGCACTTCGTCCCGGAATTTCGTCTGGATCTGATACAGGTTGCACGGAAGCTGCCGGTAGGTTTTGATATCATGACGCACCAGGTCCGTAATGACTTCTTCGTGAGTCGGCCCCAGACAGTAATCGCGGTCATTGCGGTCGCGAAAGCGTAAAAGTTCTTTACCATAGAAAGTCCAGCGTCCCGACTCCTGCCAAAGTTCGGCGGGCTGTACCATCGGAAGATGAACCTCCTGCGCTCCGGCTTTGTTCATTTCCTCACGGATAATCTGTTCCACTTTTCGAATCACACGGTATCCCAGCGGCAGATAGGAATAGATGCCGCTGGTGAGCTTCCGAATCATTCCCGCCCGAATCATGAGCTGATTGCTGACAACCTCTGCGTCGGAAGGGATTTCCCTTCCTGTGGGCAGGTGCATTTCCGAATAACGCATTGTCCCTCCTTATTTTTCATTATCCAGGGATCTTATCTCTTCAAGCAGTACCGGGACAAAATCCTTTTCTTCCACTTTTTTATAAGCGACGCCTTTCTTAAACATCATGCCGAATCCACGGCCTCCCGCGATACCGATATCCGCATCCGCGGCTTCACCGGGACCGTTGACCACACATCCCATCAGCGCCACCTTAATATATTTTTTTCTTCCGGCCAGCGCTTTTTCGATAGTTTCCGCCAACCCAAGAAGATCGATCTGGCACCTTCCGCAGGTGGGACAGGCAATGATTTCCGGACCGATTTTACGAATTTTCAGTGCCCGCAAAATACTGTATGCAATGGGGATTTCCAGCACTGGATTTCCTGTTACCGATACGCGAATGGTGTCGCCGACGCCTTCATACAGGAGTGTGCCGATGCCCAGTGCTGATTTGATGGCCGCATCAACGAGCGTTCCCGCTTCCGTGACGCCCAGGTGCAGGGGATAATCGGTTTTGGCGGCTATCATCCGGTAGGCCTCTATCATCATCGGCACATCGGATGACTTGAGCGAGAGCTTGATTAAATCAAACCCCATGTCCTCAAATATTTCGATATTCCGCAAAGCGCTGGCATACATGGCTTCCGCGGTTACTCCGCCATACTCTGCAATCAGATCCTTCTGCAGGGACCCGGCATTGACGCCGATGCGAATAACCGTCTGGCGTTCTTTGGCTGCCCGGACAATTTCAACAATCCTGTTTTTGGCAAGATTGCCGGGATTGATCCGAATGCCGTCCGCACCGTTTTTTATGGCATCAAGTGCATATTGATAGTGAAAATGAATGTCGGCAATAAGAGGGATTTGTATGCTTTTTTTAATAGCCGGTATCGCATCAACTGCCTGCTTATCCGGAATGGCCACCCTTGCTATTTCACAACCTGCTTCCTTAAAACCTGTTCCACAGGCATAGGCTTTCTCTCTTCATCCTTTACAAATTTATAACATGTGTAAACGTCCCCGGCAATGGCAAATTTATGCTCTTGCTATGATGAATCTGCAGAATGTAAAAACGGCAGTCACAGATGATCCATGATGAACGTCACTGTTGACCGCCGTTTTTATGTTCGAAAGAATCCGGGTTTTTCTGTTTTATTTTCCCAGCCAGCAATGCAGACACAACTGGCCTTCAGGCAGACCAATAGCCGCAATCATGTCTTCTATGGTCATGTACTTCAGGGATGTCACATTTAGATCACGGCGAATCCAGTCAATCATATTTTCATGTTTTGATGATCCGGTATCAAGGTAATCCGATGGGTCTTCGATATCTTTCCCTTCCAGTGCTCGCATCGCTTTGCGGCAGGCAAGCTCAGCCGTTGTCCGGGTCGATGATGCATAGATACAGGGAAACATCAGCGGCGGACACGCGGGACGAATATGAATTTCCTTTGCACCGTTATCCCACAATTTTTTCACCGTTAGATTTTTTAATTGTGTGCCACGAACGATTGAGTCGTCACAAATAATCATTCGGTTGCCGTTGATAACCTCGCGTACCGCGCTGAGCTTCATGGTCGCTATCAAATCACGAATTTCCTGAGTGGGCGGTGTGTAACTTCGTCCATAACCGGGTGTGTACTTCACCAGGGGCCTCCGGTACGGTATGCCGGATTCCATCGCATAGCCGATAGCGTGGCCAACTCCGGAATCAGGAACCCCGGCAACAAAATCAGCCGCAACATTGTCCCTTTTGGCCAAATAG
>PHBN01000050.1 GCA_002840635.1 Deltaproteobacteria bacterium HGW-Deltaproteobacteria-1 | reverse complement strand
GGGTTGACCAAAAATGATCCAGAGCCTGAGGAACCGGCGTCAGGAGTGAGTGTTATCGCTTTGATGCCTGTGCAAAGCAGCACGGCGGACGAAAGAACTTTAAAGATGCTCAGGGTAAAACTGGGCGAAGAACTCCGTTTTAAAGGCTACCCCCAGGTTGCAACGGACCTGATTGACAGCAGGCTGTCTGCGCTCGCCGAAGGAAAAGAAACGGGCGGGAAAGGCGCTGTAACACCCGCTCAGATTCAGGAACTGCTCGGTGCGGACGGAGTGATGTACTGCTCGCTTCAGGAACATCCAAAATCAAAACATCCGTTTTATACACCGGTTACAGTGACTCTTAAATGTGAGCTGCGCAGTGCGAAAGCGAGTGAGGCGGTGTGGAGCGCTCAATCGGAGGCAACCAGCAGAAGTGTTGATTTGATGCGTTCGCGGCTGAAGATGAAATCGCGGGGCGACTTGGAGGAGGCAACGCCTGTTTTGATGAAATATTAAAAGATGAACATTCCAAATTTTTTAACACTGCTTCGGATTATCCTTGTTCCCGTTTTTGTTATTTTCCTGATTCAGGCGGAATATGACAAAGCATTGATCGTTTTCGTGGCGGCCGGTCTCACCGATGCCCTGGACGGCACGCTGGCGCGCCTGCTCAAATGTCAGACGATTCTCGGCGCATATCTTGATCCGATTGCGGATAAACTGCTGCTGGTCACCAGTTATGCCACACTGGCAATACTCGGCATCATTCCGGCATGGCTGGCCGTTTTAGTGATCAGCCGTGACTTCATCATTCTGATGGGAATAGCCGTTCTTGCTTTAATGTCGATCCCTTGTGAGATAAAACCGGCTATGGTAAGTAAAATAACCACGGCCTTGCAAATCAGCACAATTTTTTTCCCCCTCTTGTACAAAGCGGTTCAACATGACATCGGATATCACTGGATTATGGGACTGTTTTGGCTGACGGCTCTATTTACGGTGGTTTCCGGTTTGGTCTATATCATCCGGGGGATCCGGATCCTGAATCAGTCATCCCCGGAAGGGGGCAAATAATAAGATATTTGCTTGACACAGCAGCGTTTTACTGCTAGTTGACCTAGCTCGAAAAGTTGAATTCTGCGGGATGCGCATTTGACGCGCCGGACTGCGGGAAAAAGAGTTAAATTCTTAATAACACAGGCAAGTAGCTCAGGGGGAGAGCGCCATCCTGACGCGGTGGATGTCCAGGGTTCAAATCCCTGCTTGCCTACCATTTTTCAATGAACGTGCACATGCCGTAAATGTTGATTAAGAAAAGGGCATCAGCAAAAATGGTGATGCCCTTTTAAAATGAAACAGATGATGGTTTACAGAGCAGTCAAATGGATATAAAAATTACATTTCCGGATAAAAACGAGCGGGTATATTCCACGGGGGTGACTGCGGCCGAAGTCATCGGGGGTTGGGATAAAAACGCCCTCGAACATGCCGTTGCCGCAAAAGTGAACGGCGGCACCGTCGATTTGACTTCCCACCTGATGGAAAATGCCGTCATAGAGCCGGTTGCCGCTTCGTCAAAAGAAGGTCTTTCCATATTACGACACAGCATTTCCCATGTGATGGCGCAGGCCGTGCAGGATGTTTTCAGGGGCGCCAAAGTTACCATCGGTCCATCTATTGAAGATGGTTTCTACTACGATTTTGAATATTCCGAAACCTTCACGCTTGACGATTTTGAAAAGATTGAAACGCGCATGAAGGAGATTGTTGCCTCTGATTACCCATTTGTCCGGGAAGAAATGCCGCGTGAAAAAGCCATGGCGCTTTTCAGGCAGAAGGGCGAAGATTACAAGGTTGAACTCATTAACGACCTGCCTGCGGATGTTTCCGTTGTCAGCATTTATAAAGACGGCGATTACATCGATTTGTGCCGGGGGCCTCATATCCCCTCGACGGGAAAAATCAAGGCGTTCAAGCTGCTGAGCGTTGCGGGAGCCTACTGGCGGGGCGATGAAAGAAACAAGATGCTGCAGCGTATCTATGGCACCGGTTTTGCCGATCGGCAGGCGCTTGAAGATTACCTGAATCTGCTGGAAGAGGCCAAAAAAAGAGACCATCGCCGGCTGGGCAGGGAGCTGGATCTGTTCCAGGTCAATGACGAGGCAGGCGCGGGTCTGGTCATCTTCCACCCCAAGGGCATGATGCTTCGCTACATTATCGAAGACTGGGAAAGAAAAGAACACTTGAAACGCGGTTATGACATGGTCATGGGGCCCCAGATTCTGAAAGTTGATCTGTGGAAAAAATCCGGCCATTTTGATCATTACCGGGACAACATGTATTTTACAGAAGTTGACGAACAAACATACGGGATCAAGCCGATGAACTGCCTGTCCCATATGCTGATTTATAAATCGAAAATCCGTAGTTACCGGGACCTGCCGCTGCGGTATTTTGAGCTGGGAACGGTCCACCGCCACGAGAAGACGGGAGTGCTGCACGGTTTGATGCGCGTGCGTCAGTTCACCCAGGATGACGCGCATATTCTCTGCACACCGGATCAGCTCAATTCGGAAATCCGGGCCATTGCCGATTTTGTCAATTACGCGATGGGCATTTTCGGTTTTGAATACGAAGTGGAGCTGAGCACACGTCCAGAGCACTCCATCGGCTCTGACGCCGACTGGGAATTGGCCACCTGTGCACTGGAAAGCGCGTTGAAGGACAACAGCATCAGCTACGAAGTGAACGAGGGAGACGGGGCTTTTTACGGTCCCAAAATCGACTTCAAACTCAAAGACGCATTAAAAAGAAAATGGCAGTGCGCGACGATCCAGTGTGATTTTACGCTGCCGGAGCGCTTTGACCTGAGTTACATCGGCGCGGATGGCGAAAAGCACCGCCCGGTCATGCTTCACCGGGTCATTCTGGGGGCCATTGAACGATTCATGGGAGTCCTCATCGAACATTACGCGGGGGCGTTTCCGGTGTGGCTGGCTCCCACGCAGTGTGTTCTGCTGACCGTGACGGACAAGCACATTCCTTACGCGCAGACGGTTCACGAACGGCTGATCGATACGGGAATCCGCTCAGAGAAGTATTTTGATAACGAAAAGCTGGGCTACAAGATCCGTCAGGCGCAGATGCAGAAAGTACCGTACATGCTGGTGATCGGCGACAAGGAAATGGAAGCCGGGACTGTTTCGCCGCGAGCTCGCGACGGTCAGAACCTCGGCGCGATGCCGGTCGAACAATTCATTGCTTTCGTTCAGGAAATGTGTGAGAAAAAAAATTAACGTTTTATTGAACGAATGATTTTCGGGGAGGTGTCATATAGCTAAGGATCTAAAGATCAACAGAGATATAAGCTCGGCCACTGTAAGGGTTATCAACGAAGAGGGACAGCCGCTGGGGGTTATTTCGCTGGAAGAGGCGCTTGGTCATGCAGAAAGAGCCGGAATGGATTTGGTGGAAGTATCCGCAAATGCCAATCCGCCCGTCTGTAAAATCATGGATTACGGGAAATATCGTTACAAGCAAAGCAAGAAATTGCAGGACGCCCGAAAAAGCCAGACGGTTATTCACGTGAAGGAAATCCGCTTACGACCCAAAACAGAAGCGCATGACCTGCAGACGAAAATCAAACATATAAAAAAGTTTCTGGAACAACAGGATAAAGTAAAAGTATCGATGATGTTCCGAGGCCGGGAGATTGCCTTTACCGAGATCGGCCGGAAACTGATGGACCAGATCAAAGCGGCGCTGGCCGATGAATGCGTTATGGATCAGGAACCGAGACTGGAAGGCCGGAACATGATCATGATTGTTGCACCCAAAAAATAAACAAACTGGAATAAAAAAGAGGTGAAAATATGCCAAAGATGAAAACACACAGAGGGGCTGCCAAACGTTTTTCAGTTACAGCCAGCGGCAAGGTGAAGCGCAGCAAAGCATTTGCCAGCCACATTCTTACCAAAAAAACAACGAAGCGAAAAAGAAACTTTAGGAAAGCCACGCTGGTGCATTCAGCAAATGAAAGCGCAATTAAAAGGCTCATTCCTTATCTGTAGTCCATAAAGAAGTACCGAAGCAGCATGAATTAAGGAGAGTAAAAGAAAATGGCAAGAATCAAAAGAGGCGTTACCGCCCGAAAGAAGAGAAGAAAAATATTAAAAATGGCAAAGGGTTTCTTTGGCGCGCGCAGCCGTTTGCTGAGAACTGCAACGGAAGCCGTCAACAAGGCCATGAGCTATGCCTATCGCGACCGCAGGGGCCGTAAAAGAGAGTTCCGCGCGCTCTGGATAGCTCGCATAAACGCCGCCGCCCGCCTGAACGATATCTCATACAGCCGCCTGATGGACGGCATGAAAAAGGCAAACATCATGCTGGATCGCAAGATCTTGGCCGAACTGGCCGTTAATGATCCGCAAGGGTTTGCCAGGATCGTGGCCACAGCCAAAGGCGAGCAGACTGCATGATTTCGGATATTCTACAGCTGGAAAAAAGCGCTCTTGGCGAACTGGCGGAAGCCAAAACTCAAGAGTCGATTCTGGCTGTGCGAACCAAATATCTTGGCCGCAAGGGGCTCCTCACCGGTCTGTTGAGAAATATCGCGCAGGTTCCGGCTGATGAGAAACCCCTCTTCGGCAAGCGCTGCAATGAAGTCAAGGAACTTCTTGAGGAAAAAATTGAAGAAGCTCTGAAACTTCAAGCACAGGGTAAAAAAGAAGCCATTCTGGCAAAAGAAAAAATTGATGTCACCCTGCCCGGAAGGAGCATCCCCCCGGGCAGAGTTCACCCGGTTATTCAAATCCGCCGCGAAATTTGTGAAATCTTTGCCACGTTCGGTTTTTCGGTTGTCGAAGGTCCGGAAGTCGAACTTGACTATTACAATTTTGAAGCGCTCAACATTCCCAAGGACCATCCCGCCCGGGACATGCAGGATACCTTCTATATCGAAGACAACATGGTTCTTAGAACCCATACCTCGCCCGTTCAGGTCCGGATTATGGAGAAGGTCCGGCCGCCCGTGCGAATTCTGTCCCCGGGACGTGTTTACCGGCCGGATTCCGATGTGTCCCACACACCGATGTTTCACCAGATTGAGGGGCTGTTGGTCGACCGGGGCATCAGTTTTGCCGATCTCAAAGGTATCCTGACCGCTTTTCTTAAAAAAGTTTTCGGCAGTGATACTATCCTTCGTTTTCGGCCCAGTTTTTTCCCCTTTACAGAACCGTCGGCTGAAGTCGATATCCGCTGTGTCATGTGCAGGGGCAAAGGCTGCCGTGTCTGCGGACAGAGCGGATGGCTGGAAATACTGGGGTCAGGCATGGTCGATCCCGCCGTTTTTAAGAATGTCGGTTACGACGCGGAAATCTATTCCGGATTCGCTTTTGGCCTCGGTCTGGAACGAATCGCCATGCTGAAATACGGCATTTCCGACATACGTCTTTTATTTGAAAACGACATTCGATTCCTCAAACAGTTTTAGGAGAGCTCTGTCATCATGCTCGTCAGTCTCAAGTGGCTCAAAGATTATATTGATTTCGACTTAACAGCGCAGGAGCTTGCGGACCGTTTAACCATGGCCGGCCTGGAAGTCGATGAAATCAAAACGATCACCCCAAAATTTTCCGGCGTTGTGGTCGCTGAAGTTTTGTCTGTCGCGCCTCATCCGAAAGCGGACAAGCTTTCTCTTTGCAGTGTCACGGACGGAACCGAAACCTATCCGGTGGTCTGCGGCGCGAAAAATATCAAGGCCGGCGATGTGGTGCCGCTGGCGAAAGTCGGGGCTGTCATCCCCGGCGGATACACAATCAAATCAACCGTCCTGCGCGGAGAGAAATCCGATGGCATGCTCTGCTCGGAAGCAGAGCTGGAAATCGGCGATGACGCGTCGGGCATTATGCAATTGCCTTCCGGCATGACACCGGGAATACCCCTTGCGACCGCCCTGGATCTGGGTGACACGGTTCTGGATGTCAGCATAACGCCCAACCGGTCCGACTGCCTGAGCATGATCGGAATGGCCCGTGAAGTTGCCGCCCTTACCGGCGGAAAAATAAAAATGCCCTCCATTGACATCAAAGAATCAGACGAAGACATCGCTTTGCTTTCTTCTGTAATGATCGTGGATGCGGATCTGTGCCCGCGATATTCAGCCAGAATGATTAAAAATGTTAAGATAGGTGATTCGCCGGTCTGGATGAAGGCAAGGCTGGAAGCAGCCGGAATGCGCGCGATCAACAATGTTGTGGATGTGACCAACTTCGTCATGCTGGAAATGGGTCAGCCATTGCATGCCTTTGATTTCCGTTTCCTGGAAGAGGGGCGGATCGTTGTGCGCAAATCGAAAGACGGTGAAGAATTTGTTTCCCTCGATGAGAAACGCCATGTCCTGCCGGCAGACACCGTGCTGATCTGCGACGGCAAAAAACCGGTGGCTATTGGCGGAATCATGGGCGGCCTCAACTCGGAAGTCAAGGAGGACACGCAGGTCATATTTCTGGAGAGCGCCTATTTCAATCCTTCATCCATCCGCCGTTCAGCACGCCGTCTGGCAATGCCGACCGATGCCGCGTTTCGTTTTGAAAGGGGTATTGATCCGGAAGGTGTAATCCGGGCGCTCAACCGGGCGGTTCAATTGATTGCCCTCTTCTCCGGGGGTGCCGTCTGCAAAAATTACATTGATGCATACCCGCAGAAAATAACGGCAGTTCAGAATATTCCCCTGCGTCTGGACAGGATCCGTGAAATTGTCGGCATGGCCATTGCCTCCGAAGACGTCATGTGTATCCTGAAGAGCCTCGATATGACTGTGCTTGATGAAGGCGGCGGGAAATACCTTGTGACACCCCCGACATTTCGGGTGGATATCGAGCGGGAGATTGACCTCATTGAAGAAGTCGTCCGACTGTATGGTTACGACCGCATACCGGTGACCGTCCCGGCCGTGTCGGTAAAAGAGATGGACGTTATTCCCCGCCTTGCCCTTGAGGAAAGAATCCGTCAACTGCTCACCGGCGGCGGCTATTCGGAAATCATCAATTACAGTTTCACCACGTCCTCCTCTGCAGATGGACTTCTTCTGCCGCCGGAAGATGAACGTCGACGTTTTGTAGTCATCAAAAATCCGTTGACTGAAGATCAATCTGTCATGCGCACAACCATGTCCTACGGATTGCTGGAGACTCTGAAGAAGAATATGAACAATGCTTCTTTAAACCTGAAAATCTTTGAAATCGGGCGAATATTTCTGAAACGCGGAGATGGGGATCTGCCGGAAGAAAAAAACATTCTGGCCGGGCTTTTGTCGGGAAAAGTGTCGGAAGACCTCTGGGGCTTGAAACTCAATGTCGATTTTTACGATCTCAAAGGATGTCTGGAAAATGTCTTTTATGATCTGAAACTGGAAAAGCGCCGATATCGTGCCGAAATATCAGAGCCTTTTTTACATCCCGGACAATCCTGCAACCTGTATGTAAATGACACAAAAATTGGTTTTATGGGCCAGGTTCATCCGGAAGTGCTCGAGAAAATGGACATCCGGAGCTCTGCGTATCTATTTGAAATTAATCTTGATATGCTAGAGAAACAGGTAAACCCGCACATTCATTACAGGGAAATTTCAAAATTTCCGGCGGTGACCCGCGACGTTGCGTTTGTGGTTCCCATGTCTATGGAAGCGGACAAAATGCTTGAAATTGTTTTAACTCAGAGAGAAGATTTACTTGAAAATGTGGGGATTTTTGATATATACGCTGGCAAAGGCCTTGAGGAGGGGACAAAAAGCCTTGGCTTAAGATTTTCCTATCGTGCCCCCGACAGAACACTGACAGATGCGGAAATCAATTCCATTCATGAGAGAATTGTGAGTAGCACTGTTCGTTTAACGGGTGCAAAGATAAGAGCCTGACAGTTTGAGAGATTAGCATAATTTCCCTCAAGTCATTTCAGGCAGACAAAGGACGAGAAATCTATCTTATATTATTAATGTGTTATAAGATTTCTCCCTTCGGCCTGAATGACTGATTAATAATTATGCAAACGTTTCAATATACATGACGTTAAAAACGGAGGAGAAGAAATGACGAAAATTGATATTATTCAGAATGTTTACGAAAAACTCGGTTTTTCCAAGAAGGAATCAGCGGATATCGTTGAATCCGTATTTGACATCATTAAAGACAGCCTTGCTCAGGGTGAAAGAGTAAAGATTTCGGGCTTCGGAAATTTCATCAGACAGGAGACGAAATCTCCATAACCGCACGCCGGGTTTTGACTTTCAAATCCTCCCAGGTATTGCGCAAGTCTCTGAACAGTTGATAAATTGTTTTAACTGAACGAATAGCACTGAAAAACTGAATAGCTTGTGCGCATTTTCAGGAGAGGTGTTTTTTCAGTTTCGGTTTCATAGATATATTTCTCCTTAAGGATTCAGGAATTGTATGGACAGCATAATTCCCGAAAAATCTTATTTCCGGATTGGAGAAGTAAGTAAAATCCTCAACGTTGAGCCTTACGTTATTCGTTACTGGGAATCGGAATTTAAAACGGTTAAACCGGTGAGGACAAAGACGTCTCAGCGCCTGTATCGCAAAAAAGACGTGCAGGAATTATTGACGATCCGCAATCTGCTCTATCAGCAGCGGTTTACCATCAATGGTGCAAAAAAACAGTTGATGAAAATGCGTGACCAGGACGAATCGACGGCCACGGTAAATGAAAAATTGATTTTCATAAAAAAAGAGTTGGAGCATATCCGAAAGATCATGAGATAAAAAAGCCGGCAACCATCGTTGCCGGCTTTTTTATTCTGCGCGTAAATCGTCTGTTATTTCTTGTTTGCTCTTTTGGAAGCTTTAAGCGGATTGATTTTCTGAGTTTCCTTGATGACCAGCTTCACGTGTGATGCGCTCGGGCAGTTGCCTGTAATCCACTTGCTTTTTGGATCCGGGTAAACCTTGCAGAATTTTCCTGATTCGTAATCGAAAATTTTATTGCACTCGCCGCATTTGTCGATTATCGCGACACAGCTGGCGCCTATGAAACCACAGCCTTTTTTGCTCATAAAAGCGCATTCAGATCCCTTTTCAATAAATCAGAATGTATCCACAGGCGTCAATGAATCAAACCGGCGTGTCCTTAACAGCAAAAAAAACGCCTGTCAAGAAAAATTAAAGTGTATCCGTAAAGCTCCAAAGCCGAAAACGGAACATTTCATCCAATAGTCTTGCGGTTGCTTATTGAGTGGGCACATTATTATGCCATTTTCTCATAACGTTTCATGCCCCAGGTAGACGAGGGGTAGTGCACAGGCAGCTAAAGCAAAGCATCATTTCCCGGTTTGCATACGGGTACCTCGTTTTTCATCCGGATGAAATGACAATTGTCAAACATAAATGCCAAAATACCTGTCATTTTACCGTGATTGAATTGACTTCACCTGTCATTTGTGTTAGTTCCTTGCATCATATAAAAGCGGAAATATAATAAGGATATGTGTGTTTGGAGCTGTGCGGAATGAAAAAAGGATCTTTAATAAAAATCTTCTTAAGATCTTTTTTCATTCATACCGCCCTTAACTTTCGAAGAATGCAGAATCTTGGTTTTGTCTATGCAATTATTCCACTTTTCCGTGAACGGAAATTATCCCGGAAGGATAAGGAAGATTTACTGGTCCGGCACCTGCAAATGTTTAACACGCATCCCTATCTGTCCGCGCCGCTGATCGGATCGATTGTCCGCATGGAAGAACAGAGGCCGGAGGGGGAAGATGCCTCCTCCATTCTGATGGTCAAGCAAAGCCTGATGGGCCCCTACGCGGCAATTGGAGACACTTTTTTCTGGGGTGCGCTCAGACCCTGCGCGGGGATCATCGGGGTAGGGCTGGCCTGGCTGGGTTCGATTCTGGCTCCGGTGGCTTTTCTGCTGGTATACACACCCGCCCATATATGGGTGAGAGCCAGGGGATTTATGGAAGGTTACGCCAGGGGCAAGCAGGGCATTGAATTTATCCGCGGCATCAATCTGCCCCGTATAGCCAATCGCGTGAGGTGGCTGTCGCTGGTTATCCTGGCAGTTTTTGGGGCCTGGTATTTGCAGGATTGTCATTCACACATTGCCCGGATACCGTGGTTTGCCATGGCGGCGGCGACGCTGGGAACGATCCTGCTTTGCTGGTTGCTGGTTAAAAAAGGAATATCGCAGATCTATATTCTGTATGGAGCAGTGATATTATTTCTGATCTTTTCATCGAAAGAATTATTCTTGTGCTGAAAATGAAAACATTTAAATTAAAAAACAAATTGGGATTGCACGCGCGTGCGGCCGCTTCGTTTGTCCGTATCGCACAGAAGTACAGAGCGGAAATATTACATGACAGTTGAACAGGGCAAGAAAACATTTGTTCTCAAGGGGATTGGCGTTTCTCCGGGGGTGGTGATCGGAAAAGTTTACCGATTTGATCCGCTGGATGCCCAGGTATCTTTTTA
Source organism: Deltaproteobacteria bacterium HGW-Deltaproteobacteria-1 (assembly GCA_002840635.1). Classification (GTDB taxonomy): domain Bacteria; phylum Desulfobacterota; class Syntrophia; order Syntrophales; family Smithellaceae; genus UBA8904. The sequence goes on along the minus strand of PHBN01000050.1, from coordinate 2,581 downwards.
TAAACTCAATGATGACAGTCTGATTCCTCATGAAGTCGAGCGTTTCAGAAATGCCCTCAAAGAATCAACGAGGCAGCTTGTAGAGCTTCAGGAAAACCTGAAAAAAACAAAAGTAACCGAACCACTTTATATTATTGATGTCCACGTTTTGCTCCTGTCGGACAAGAGATTCATCAACCGCACCATCAAATATATCCGCCGTCTGGGTGTCAATGCCGAATGGGCGCTGCGCATGACCCTTGATCATTATAAACAGATATTTGAAGGGGTCGAAGATGTCTATATCAGCGGCCGCATCAGCGACGTGCAGTATGTTGTCCAGCGGGTTTTGCGCAATCTGTCCGGTGAAAAGCACGAAACGGTTTGGGATGTCGGCTACGACGGAGTGGTGATCGTCTCCCATGATCTGTCGCCGGCCGATACGGCGCAAATGAAACTGGACAAAATCGTCGGTTTTGCAACGGACAGCGGCGGCCGCACATCGCATACCGCCATTCCTTCAGCAATTATTCACGGCGCTGAACACATCGGGCTTTACCGGACGGAATTTCTCTATATTTATCGGGATGACCTGCCTTCGGAAGAAGACCATTTTAACAATTATCGTCAGGTGGTGACTGAGAAGAACTTGTCGTGGGCGACCATCCGCACATTCGACCTGGGCGGTGACAAGTTCACCAAGTACCAGAAAAAAGACAAAGAATTAAATCCCCAAATGGGATTACGCGCGATCCGCTTCTGCCTGAAAGAAATCGAGATTTTCAAGACACAGCTTCGGGCCATCTGGCGAGTAAGCGCGCTCGGCAGGGTCAAAATTCTGTTCCCGATGATTTCCGGCATTGAAGAAATCCGTGAAGCCAAACGGCTGATGGAAGAGACGCGCAGGGAGCTTCTGGAAGAGGGAGTGACGATTGCCGACCGGATGGAAATCGGGGCGATGATCGAAGTCCCCGCGGCCGCCGTCATCGCCGACCAACTGGCGCGGGAAGTTGATTATTTCAGCATCGGCACGAATGATTTGATTCAATACGCACTTGCCATTGACCGCTCCAACGAACGAGTCACCTATCTTTACGAACCTCTTCATCCTGCCGTTTTGAGGCTGATTAAAACTGTGGTTGATCAAGCTCATCACGCAAACATCCGCGCGGCCATGTGCGGAGAAATGGCCGGTGATCCCCTCTGCTGCCTGATTCTTCTGGGAATGCAGCTGGATGAGTTGAGTATGAACCATCTTGCGATTCCCCGCATTAAGCGCATTCTGCAGCAATCTACACTTTCGGAGTCGCGGGAACTGCTTAAGAAAGCAATGTCTTTCAATAACGCCCTTGAAGTCAGGGCGTACGTTCAGAACTACATGAAACGATGAAAACGAATATTACTCCGGCTGTATGTATGAACAGCAGGATTTCTGGCGTTTTCGTCCGGCAAAGACCTATCTGTCGCGCGTGTCCATCACGGATGAAGAAGTCAATAATCTCAAAAAACTTGCTGAAGAAGGTGTTATTATTTACGCCATCAAACAGAGAAGCAAGCTCAACAGCCTGATCATTTCGGATATTGCGGGCCGCGTGGGGTTGCCAAGACCCGTTTACTGTCACGGCATGAACATGTCCTTCTGGCAGCCCATGTCCAAAATGCTGAAATTTCTCTGGTCATCCTTTTTGAGACGGTTCCGGAAAGATCAGGTCACGCGCCAGGGCAAGCTGCAATACCTGTCCAGGAAAGTCGCAGGCAAAGAAAGCATTATCATCCATCTGGGAGAGTCGGAATTTATCGAAAGCCGTGCTGCGGAAGATGCTCTTGCAACCCTGATCAACCTGCAGGGCACGATTCCCTTTCCAATATTTATTGTGCCTGTCCTGGTCGCTTACGGACGCCGCCGGGAAAAGGAGGATGAAAGCCTCATCAACATCCTTTTCGGACTGAAATGGTCCACGATCTGCGCGGCGGACTGATTGACAGCATCGAAGAAGAAAAAACGGCCATTGTTGGCCCGGCGCTGAAGTCACGCGCGGAGCTGATAGGAATGGTCATGCATGACCCAAAACTGAACCGGTTTATGGATGAACATGCTCAAATAACAAAGAAACCAAGAGTCGGCATTACAAAGGATGCCCGCCGTTATCTCTATGAAATTGCCGCTGATTACCGGGAAACCTTCATTGAGGTCTGGGTGAAGCTTCTCAACTGGTTGTGGAACACGGTCTATGACGGACTGCAGATCGATTACGAGGGCCTCGCAAAAATCCGTAATCTGTCCAAAAAAATGCCTTTTGTCATCATTTCCTGCCACCGGAGCCATATTGATTACCTTCTGCTGTCATACATATTCTTCAAGAACAAAGTCCAAATGCCGTTCATCGCGGCGGGCAATAACATGTCGTTTTTCCCAATGGGGTATATATTCCGTCGTTCCGGCGCTTTTTTCCTGCGCCGCAGCTTCCGCGGCAATAAACTCTACAGTGAAGTTTTTACAACATATCTGGCCTTATTGCTCAAGGAAGGGCTGCCGCTTGAATTTTTCATTGAAGGGGGTCGAAGCCGGACCGGGAAAATGGTTATGCCTAAATACGGACTG
>PHBN01000363.1 GCA_002840635.1 Deltaproteobacteria bacterium HGW-Deltaproteobacteria-1 | reverse complement strand
AGCCCAATATTTCTTCGACCCGATGGCGAGCCGTATCCGATCAGAAGAACCTTGTTTACTATTTCGAAAATGTATTAACACCGAATGTCTTCTGGGTGACCCTCAAAAAAGTCGACTTCAGTGAAAATGCATCTGTTAAAAAACTCTCGCTGAAAAATTATGAGATTTATGCCGGGGACGCTCTGGATTCATTCAAAAATGCGAGTCCCTTCAAGTTCCAGGGGTTATAACAGCCTGTCCCGAATGAAAATGAGATACGCGGGTTCCGGCAGCCAGTTTATGTAGAATCGAGTCGTTGAGGAAAAAATAAAAGGAGGGCAAAGATGCACGTCCGGCAAAAAAACGGCATATATACCTGTGCGACGATGTTGACATGTGTGTTGATGAGCACAGTTGTTCTGGCCGGTGAACCACCGCTAAAGGAAAACGCATGCAGTGCCTGTCACAAGGACTACATTAAAATCATGCCCCAGAAACATCCTGAGGTCGGCAGTGTAAAAGCCTGTTTGTCCTGCCATACACCGGATCCTGCCGATCATGAACCGACAAACTTCTCAGTGGAAATTCACAAGGTCCACAAGGCTGGGAAGAACGAACTGAAATGCGCGGCGTGTCATTCGTTTTAGGATGAGGGTAATCCTGGTGATGATGAAATGGGGTCCGGTTTAAAGCAGCGATCCAAGTAACGGCATCATCATAGTCGCCAAAACAAGAGGGAAGGCCGGGTAAATGAAGAAAAATATTTTTTTCATCGTCATTTATTCCGTGATTTTGTTTTTTCTTTTGGCGGATAATTCTTTTGCAGTACGAAAATCAATGTATTCTGCAGACTCTTATTCCAGCCAGCCTTTTCAAGATCAATGGCAGTCACTGCCGCCAAAATACAACGGCCATGATATTACGGCTGTGTACAGAATTCTCTCGGAGCGATCCTCTATCAATAAAGATGAATCCGCGGTGAATGACCGGTTGGAACAGGGAACCGGTCAAAAGCGGGAAAAAACTGTTGTCGGGAATATGACTGTCGGGGACAGGTTTGCTTTTGTTCTGCAGCAGCCCGAAAAAAAATATGATTCAGGAAACTCAAAATTTGTTTTTGAAATAAAACACATGAAGTCTGACGGCATCCTGGTCAGAAAAGTCCAGATTGCTGACGGTCATCTGAGTGAATTCGCCGGAGAAAAGTCTGACATCCTTTACAGGGTTGTGATTGCAGACGGAGATCGACTGGCGGTGATGCGGGTTGCGGTTGATATGCCGCCCGCGGAGGCAAAACGGGCAAGCGATAACCTGAGGGTGCTCTTGATCTGCGATCTTACTGACGTTCATGTCCGAAAAGCGATGAGCGACGGATCGGAATCCCGGTATTCAAATATTCTTAAAGTGGATTTAAAAAAGATAATCATATTCAACCATCAATCCGGAAAGATTTATCGAAAAGTTGATCCGAGCTTCCATGAAGAAATAGACGAGCTTAATAAAGCGGTCAAACGTGATCCGGGATATGCGGTGTCTTATGATACCCAGGGTAATGTCTATTCCAGGCCCGGTAAGCAGGATCAAACCCTGGCCCAATACACCAGAGCAATTGAGCAGAACTCCTATTCTGCAAGCGCCTACTACAACCGCGGTAATGTGTATTTCAAGCTTGGCAGGCATCCTGAAGCCATAGCGGACTACAGCAAGGCGATTGAACTCTATTCAAATTATGCAATGGCTTAT
>PHBN01000362.1 GCA_002840635.1 Deltaproteobacteria bacterium HGW-Deltaproteobacteria-1 | reverse complement strand
GGAAACATGCAGCGAATTGACCGAACTCTTCACACGGAAAGCCGGCAGATAAAAAATGTTCAAAAAAGCTTTGGTTAAATTCCTCGTTTCGATGATTCGATTATACCAGACCTGTATTTCACCATTCTTTTTCGCGCCATGTTGCCGTTTTCACCCATCCTGTTCACAATATGCAATTGATGCAATTCAATTGCACGGACCAGTTAAGGGGGGCTGCATGGGGATAAAAAGAATTCTTCGATGCAATCCCTTTCATCCCGGCGGTTACGATCCCGTCAAGTAAACATTGAAATTGGAGGTATCCTGAATGGATAAAAGGACTATTCTAGCCGTCGTCCTGTCGTTGGCTGTTCTCTTTCTGTACCAGACGTTTTTTGTTAAACCGCAACTGCCTCAGAAAGCAGCGGCACCGCAACAGTCCATCGACTCGATTAAAAAGGACAAAGCATTAACATCTGCGTCCCCCCAAGAAAAAGAAACTGTTCTGGAAAAACCCGCGGCGCCGGAGGAATCTGCAAAGCCGGAAGCGCCATCGCGTGACATCCTTGTGGAAACCCCTCATTATACGGCTGTGTTCTCTACCCGCGGCGGCGCCCTCAAATCCCTGAAGCTTAAAGATTATTATCAGGATTGCTATGATTGCACCGACGACCTCTGGCCAAAGATCAAAAGATTGTTCACGGGCAGTAAAGATCCGATCAAACCCAAAACAAAGGAATTTGTTGAACTGGTCGATGTACAAAACGGCATGCCCTACCCGCTCACTGTGACATTCCCCGAATCCAGCACCAGTATTTCCCCAAACGCAGCTTTTGAAACCGCAACCGGCAAGCTGGATTTAATCAATGCCAAAGAAAAACAGCAACTCGTTTTTTCCAGATCCCACGGCAACGTTAAAATTGAAAAGATTTTTACCTTTGATCCGGCAGGATACACCATCGCTCTGGAAGTCAAAGTGCATAATCTGACCTCGTCACCCATCACACAGGTCCCCGTGATCAACTGGTACCAGTCCGTTGATCCCCAAAAAGTTGACGACAGTTACGGACATGACGGCCCGGCTGTCTCGGCTGGAGGCAGCATTGAACGCCCGGAGGTCAAAAAACTGAATGGCGAAAGCATTCTGGGCCCGAACGTGCTGTGGAGCGCATATGAAAGCAAATATTTTATCGCATCACTCATACCGGAAAATCCTTCTTTAACGAACGTCGTCATCACACGCGACGCAAATAACATGGTCTGTGTCGGAACGAAAGGACGCAAGGAAGTTATTCCCGGCGGGCAAAACAGTATTTTCTCATATTCTCTGTATCTCGGTCCCAAACAATATGATCTCCTCAGGGCACTCGGTGTCGGCCTGGAAAACGCCATCGATTTCGGCTGGTTTAAATGGCTGGCTATTCCCGCTTTGTATATTCTCAACTTCCTGTACGGGTTTGTTCAGAACTACGGCATTGCGATTATTATCCTGACCACCATTATCAAGATCATTTTCTGGCCGCTGGGCAATATGAGTTACAAGTCGATGAATGAAATGAAGAAACTTCAACCGAAAATCGAGGCGTTGAAGGAAAAATACAAAAACGACCAGACCAAAATCGGGCAGGAAACGATGGCCCTATACCGCGAGCATAAAGTCAATCCCTTTTCCGGCTGCCTGCCGATGCTGATCCAGATTCCCGTGTTTTTCGGGTTGTATAAGGCATTGATGTATTCCATCGAG
>PHBN01000049.1:2257-11795 GCA_002840635.1 Deltaproteobacteria bacterium HGW-Deltaproteobacteria-1 | reverse complement strand
CATAGTAAGTCTTATCATCCTATTGTATATTTTTAGACTGCTGCAACTACTTATACTATATCCCAAATTAGAGCTCTATAGTTATTTTGAATATGATAGTTTGAAGTGTTGTATATTCATCAAAGTTGACGATTTGTTTTTTCAGGAAGTATTTCACGGAAAAAGCCAGCATTGATGTTTAAATTTTCTGGCACAAGCAGGCGTGTATCAGCCACCTACAACTGTTCTTCCAAAGCGTTATTTTTTCGACAAGGCAATGATCATATGTTCCGGCGCCTGGACGGCAATGACTTCGCCTGTCGCGCAGACATTGCCTCCTGCGATCAGGCGGGATTCCACTACTACCTTGCGTCCCTTGATTTCCTTGACCCGGCCCCGTACTTCAAGAGGTCCATTTAAAGGTGTGGGAAGCAGATAGTTCACGTGCAATGAGGCGGTTAGGAAACGGATGGGCGGGAGCGTGTCCATCTCGCGGTTTTCAGCCCGGTATCTAGCCGCCGCGGCCGTGCCTGTTGAGTGGCAGTCGATGAGCGATGCGATGAGTCCGCCGTAAACATAACCGGGCAACGCTGTGTAGTAGGGTTTCGGTTCGTGAATGCAAACGGATTCTTCTCCGTCCCAGTAGCTTTTGATTTTCATGCCCCGTTCATTGAGTCGGCCGCAGCCATAGCAGTGGCTCAGGTCATCAGGATAGTAGTCCTGAAACGCTTTTTCTTTCATTCAAGCTCCTTTCACTTGACGTGATACGCGTGAAAATCCAGTAAATGGGTCAATAGAGCAAGGCCTCTATATTCCGGAATTAGCAAGCATTGTGCAGAAGCTATTGATAATACCCACCAGCCTCGGATGAGATACTTCAAAGCCCAGAACCGATGAGTTCAGACCTTCAATCGACAAATCAAAAAGTGCTTGATTCTTTTCACTGCGAGTGGCTTCATGCGTTGATAATTCAGTAAATCCTAGGATGCTTTCTGCCTGCTCATGATGAGTCTGGGAAAGTTCGGTGACTTCCGTCCTCAGGGTCGTCAGGAGGGTCAATAGTTCGGTCTTGTCACTCTCTTTGACTGTTTTGCTCTGCTTCAGTTTCTCTTCAATCTTGTCAAGACGCTCTTGAATCATTTTTGCACCTTCATTCGCTTTCATCCTAATATTCCTACGAACCTATCCATTACCTTCTGAATATTTATACGATTGGTGTTTTTGAGTGTCAAGGAAATACTAACCACAAAGTGAGAAATGCGGTATCTAAAGTTTATTACCAGCTGAGTTTCTGAAATATTGTAGATAAATTCGTACCTGCAGAATTCCTTTTAATAATTACAGCACAAATGGAATGAAACGCTTCGTTTTTTGCATATAGGATTTGTAAGCTGCACCAAAATGTTGCAAACACTCCTCTTCCTCACGTTTGGCCGTCAAAAACAACAGGATGCTTGCTGCCAGTACCAGTGCTGTTCCTATCCAGGAAAACTGCTTAAGATAAGCAGCCCAGGCTAAAAAAAGCAAGGTGGCATACATTGGATGACGGATGTAGCGAAAAGCGCCACTATTGATCAAGATGGTGGTTTTTTCAAAATCAAACAGAGCTGTATCAATGCGAGCATTGCTGCTTGGTTTGCCGATATTTTTAAGCTTTCGTACAGCATGGATCGGCAGCCAGGATGTAACTAAGAGAAGACCCCAGGATACTAATTGATTTGAGGCCAGTGGATCAAGGCCCCAGACGCGTAGATTGAGAAGTACCAGTGCCAGTATGCACTCCCAGGCAAAAAAACGATAGAATCCATGGGATTTGGGATGCTGTAAGGTATTGCGTGACAACCATGCCAAAGCGATAGAAATCACTATAAATATAATTAACTCAACCGTCATAGCATACCATTTTTAAAAATTTTTAATGTCTCTTCCAGGGTACTTTGATCTGCTTTGCCCAAATGCCTGGTTAACTTATCAGATTGAGTGCCATATCTTAAAAGTTGCGAAAAATATTATACGTTGCCTTCAGCTATCACAACAAATGTTGCATCGTGAATAAGATTTCACCAGTTTCACCTGATAAGCAGCAGAATCGGGTTAAGTAAAAAATCATTACCTGTTGCGTTTAACTCCTACCAGACAAACAATCGTCGGATCTAAAAATTGACGATCATGGATTGAAATAAAGGAGTGTTAAAATTTACTGTGACGCCCTGATCAATAGCTTTACTTTCCCTTAATCCAATCTCTCGCAACTTCAATATCGGTAAACCATTTCGTTGAAATCCCGATATTGCTTTTCACATCCTCCACAAAAGATTGGAAATCAGCGTTTTCCGGAAGGTCCACAATGGCTGATTGTATCCTGCGAAATCCGGAGGGATAATCTTGGGCATGAAAAAAAGTCTCCGTAATGCCTAAACGTCCTTTCAACGCGCGGATATCCACTACCAATTTCCTGGGATTAATCGATTTTATAATAGAGTAAACGTCGTTATCTAATTGCCCAATAGAATCCTTGGTTATTTTGCCCGTTATGACAATTTCAAGGATTCCATCATTCACAGATGATGAGATTTGATATTCTGCTTGATTTTCCATTTATGATATCCTTGCTTCAAAATAGTTAATAGATCTATTGAAAAATTTCAATTGTGACAAGTGTTGTAACTTTATACCAAAAGTTTTTTCAAAGTTCATTCTTTTCCTGATTATTTTTATGTCCAAAAGTGGCATCTGAGCGGCAATTTTAAACACAAAGGCAAGCTCCGATGGAAATTACACGCCATCTGGAAGCTTTGAACGCATCATTTTCCTTCGATTCAACAACCGCCCATCGATCACGAAAGTGCCATCACCAATTGCGTGAATCGTTCGTTTCTCTTTACGGGATCTGTCGAGGTAAGCTGCGACGGCTTCAAGGACAACGATGTTGTGCTTTTTGATAATATCGATAACTTTACATTCGATATTTGCCAGGCATTCTTTAATCAGGGGAGACCTGACATGCTTTCCCTTCACGGGAGTTAGTCTAAACTTTTCAAATTTATCTGTGTCGGCTCCGGAACACGTTCCCACGCCAACAACCTGATCAATGAGGTCAACAGTAGGAACTGCAATTACGCATTCCCTGGATTTCCGAAGCGCTGCATAGGAATAGTTCCATGGTCCTGTGGTTATGGCAAATTGCGGTGTGAAGTCCACCACCATGGTCCAGGAGATGGTCATGATGTTGTTCTTCCCGCCATCGTTTGTTGTCACGAGGACGACCGGTCCTGATTCCATCAGCGTGAATGCTTTACTGAGCTGTATCTTCTTCATCCCTTTAATAGGTTAAATGTCTTGGCTACATGTATTTTTTTATTATTACATTAATTACATTAATAAAATTAAAAAGTTAAGCATAGAGTTTTTCAGTCTCCCTTGGATTTCAATTTCATCCATCCGACGGCGACGATAGTTGTCAAATTGGCAATGGTCCCCAGCAGGCGACGCTGTTCCGGGAAAAGATCTTTTGAGTTGTATAAAATTCCCAGGACGCCGATAATTCCCTCTAGAGATTTCATGGGAATGAAATAAAAGGGCGTATCGGCATAGGTCTGGGTTCCTGCGCCTGAAACCTCTCCATTGTTCAAGGTCCAGGCCGCCGCGTCATTTTCTTTTTCCGTAATTTCCAGATCAATACTGCTTTTTGCCCAAGTCTTGAGACTTCCATTGTCTTCTCGGAAAAAGACCAAGCCCGGCATGTCCAAAAGCGTTTTGACATACTTTAAGGCAAGCTGCCCCAATTGGCTGAATACCCTTGTCCGCAAAGTTAATGTAATATTTTGGTTTGAAGAACTATCTTCCATAGGGGTAAGGAGAAGAAAATCTCTGCTCATATCCTCGATGAGGGAAACCCTGTCCAATCTATCTTTCAGAAAGATGTACTGACGGCGGACAACGTTAATGAGATAGGAAATTCCGGCGGCGATAGCGAAATAGACGGTGATATTATAAATGTCCTGGGGGTTGGAGATATGCAGAGTGTAGAATGGCTCCACAAAACCGATATTGAAGATGAAGAAACCGGCGGTAAAAGACAAAACCGCCGCCCATGTTCCAAAATAAATTGCCCCGACTATAGTTGGCACCAAGTAAACAAAAACCAGAGAGGACGGCTGAATGATGTCTTTCAGAAAGATATTAATCACTGTCGTCAGGATCAACATCGCCAAAATTATCAGGAACTGCCTAAGCTTTTTTAAGTTTTCTTTGCGAGTGCCTTTTCCCTTATCGACAAACAGCTCTGAACCCTGACCCTGATCGATTTTTTGCATAATCATTTGTCCCCGTCACGTTACATTTAAAAGACTGATGACTCAAAAATTCTTCATATATATATGTTAATATTTGTATCAATAAAGAGCAAGGGCTGCTTTTGTCTATTTTCTTGCAACGCTGCTCTCCAGACCAGGATCGTTACAGATCAAGATAACCGTGTTAAAATTAGTTACATTTCTTTTCCGCGGAGTATAAATGCTGCAATCTGCTGGACGTCCTCCGGAGTCATGACGCCCAAGGCATCTCTGGCAGCCGTTTCAGTCTGTTCGAGAGTCAACTCTTGTAAAACGTGGCGTATGCGGGTGGCCTGAAACGGGTTCATGCTGAGATTCCTAACACCCATTCCCACCAACAGGCAAGCGCCCGCAGGATTTCCCGCCGCTTCTCCGCACACAGTTAGGCTCACCCCCTGCTCCAGTGCAGCACGGATCACGTGGTCTGTTGCCCGCAACACGGATGGATGCATAAATGAAAGCGCGCCGGAAGATCCTTGCGATTTGCGGTCCGCGGCCAGAATGAAGTGGGCGAGATCGTTGGTCCCGATGGATACAAAATCTGCGATCTTCACGATCTCATGGATATCGAACACTGCGGCAGGGGTTTCGATCATGGTCCCAATGGGAGGTCGCTTGGCAAGTTGGTCGGTTTCAATCAGCTCGTCGACCAGATGGCACGCCTTCCTCAGGTCTGCAGCACTCATTACCATGGGGAACATAATCCGCACATCGGCTCCTTGGGCAGCCCGTAGGATCGCCCTGAGTTGAGTGCGGAACATTGTCTTTTCGGTCAGGGAAAACGCCAAGCCGCGTTTGCCCATCTTGAAGGCCAGGTCGTTTTCTGTGCGCTTGAAACGTGGGATCTTATCATCGCCAAGATCCATAGTACGAATAACGACGGGTTGCGGAGCGAGCATTTTCGCCACTGCAGAATAGGCCGCAAATTGTGCATCCAAGTCAGGCGGCTGGTCTACATCCAAAAAGAGAAACTCGGACCGGAATAGACCCACACCGTCCAGCTTATACTCCAGGACAAGGTTTGCCTCATCCGTTCTGCCAATATTCGCATATAACCCGATGCGAACACCATCCTTCGTGGCAGACTCCTGGGTCGGTCCCGGCGTCGCAGTGGGCTCAATCGAAGGATATTGACTCCTGCGCGTAAAGAAGCGCGCAACCTGCGCGTTTGTCGGTGCTATTGTGACAGTGTTTGCTTCCGCATCAACCAGCAAGTGGTCGCCCGTTTCCAACAGCGAAGTCACATCTTTGATATCGCTAACCGCTGGGATATTTCTGATCCTTGCCAGAATTGCAACATGCGACGCTGGACCGTTGCACTCCGTGACCAAGGCTGCCAGATTGGTGTGGTCCAATTGTAGCATATCGGAGGTCAGGAGCTCCTTTGCAACGAGAATTGTATTTGGAGGGAGAGACACCAGTTGGTTGGGCGATATCTCACCGAAGGCGCCGATGTTCCTCAAGACCCGACGGCCCATATCGCGGATGTCAGCACTGCGTTCCAACATGAAGTCCTGTTTCAATCCCTCCATCATTGCTACCAACTCCTGGACCTCTTCCGCAACCGCCTGTTCGACCTTGACCAGGTCTTCACGGACGCGTTGTCTGCACTTGTCCCAAAACCCAACATCCTTTAGCATAGCCAGGTGCACGTCCAGCAATTCACTCTCTGCGGTTGCCATGTCTTCTGCAAACTGCTTCTGAGTGTTTTCCAACTCGCGGATCGCCGCTGCCAAGGCACAGTCTAGTCTGTTTATCTCAGTTTCCACATCATCCGGTGCGATAGCCTGATGCACAGAGGTCAATTCGCTTTCCAGTGGCAGATAGATCAACGCCACCCCTTCTGCCATCCCAGGGGAAATCCCTCGGCCTTGCAGTGTTGTGCTCGTATTTCTAGTAAAGGCGCGCAGTCGGCTTATTTCTTTTTCCCGTGTTGTAACCGTTTTCTGTAGCCGTCTTGTCTGTATCGCAGTTTTATCCACCAGATGAGAATACAGCATCAAGGCGGCTATTTCCATAAGGGTATTGATGCTGGCCATGGAAAGCGATGCTGAGGTGTGCCAGGGAAACTCGTAAACGCCTCTTACCACCGGCAACACTATGGACATGGCATATGCCAGATTCTTTTGATTCCTCCATGCGGCTATACCCACCGGCAGGACATAGATAAGCGGGAATTGCACTTCTTTTCCCATGATAAGGTCGATCCCTAACACGGCCAGCGAGAGAAATATGATGCAGCGTGTGGCGGTTTTTGTGTTCATCTTCTCTATGAATCCCAGGATAGGCTGCATGTTTTCACTCCTTTTCTCATTGCCGGGGTCCAACGGCTGGTTTAGACGGCGAGTATTTATTTGTTAAGAACTTCCTTTGAGAAAATGAACCTGCCAAATGTAAATTTACCATATGTTAAGCCAGAGTTCAGCCCATTTTTTGTTTATTTCGGTTTAAAGCCCTATGCCGACCTTTCAATACAAATAAGAACATAAATAGCTGTCAACCCCTCTACTATCATCAGTCCAGTTCGATACGTATTTTTTTGTTTTTTTTGAATTTTTTGGCGAAGACTTTGCTGTATAGGCAAGAAATGGCGGGCCATATTTTTCCATGCGCCTGGGAATTTGTTCGGGCATCAATTTTGTTTACAGAACTCCGAACAGTCACCCGGTTCCGGTACCTCTCCATCACCGCTTTTCGGGTCTCCTGTGGTGATCTCTTTCTTCCGCCAAATCCGGCAACGGGCAATAGGAAGAAAGCATAAGAATTTTGCAATTGTATATCAAGGCAATAACAGGCAATAAAGACCGCACAATATGGGGTGAATTGTGCCTATTTCAGATTGAAAGCTTGCATTTTCGTCGAGGTTGATGATTTGTGGATTACAAGAAGAACATCACGGGATAAATCCATCATCGATGTTTAATTTTCGGAAATGGTCACTTCTTGCATCATCCATATACAATGTTGAACAGTTATGCGTTCTTGAGAATTAATCATTACTATTCGGAATAAATGCCGCAATCGATCTTCAGATTGGCCATTTCATGCATGCACCATATATTCCTCTTGACACACCATACCACGCCTTCTATACTCCTTTTACAAAAAGGAAGTTCTTATCAATCACGAGTCATGAAAACATTTTTCCTGCTGATTACCTTTGTTACAGTTGTCTTTATTACCATAAACGGTTGTGCCGTGGGTCCTGATTTCCGCTTACCGGATCTTGCCATACCCGGACGCTATACGGCAACGCCTCTGCCTTCCAAGTTGACCAAGGCGCCTTCAGAAAGCACTGACGCGCGGCACTTTGTCTTTGCCGAAGACCTGCCTGCCCGCTGGTGGATAGTTTTTCGTTCTCCGGAACTCGATCGGATAATTAAGCAGGGCCTGGCGGACAGTCCGTCGCGACAGCAGTACGTTCAACCTTTATAATACATCTGTCAATGTTTCCTATACGCTTGATATTTTCGGCGGCGGACGGCGCCAGATGGAAGCCTATCAGGCAGAGGTCGATTATCAGCGTTACATTTATGAGGGAACTTACCTGACCCTGACCGCCAATATTGTCACGTCGGCTATTCAGGAGGCATCCCTGCGGGAGCAGATTAAAGCAACGAGAGAAATCATAGCCGCTGAGCAAAAACAACTGGATGTGATCAGAAAACAATTTGAGCTGGGCGCGGTATCCAAAGCGGTGGTGTTGTCACAGGAGACGCAACTGGCCATGACGAAAGCCGGATTGCCGCCTATCGAAAAACAGCTGGACCTGACCCGTCATGCTCTGATGGTGCTGACCGGACAGTTCCCCGCCAGCGGTCAGGCGCCTGAGTTCAGACTGGAAACGTTGCATTTGCCCGAATCTCTGCCGGTAAGCCTGCCCTCGCTGCTGGCCCGCCAGCGTCCCGACCTTCGTGCTTCCGAAGCCTTGCTGCACAAGGCTTGCGCGGCCGTCGGCGTGGCAACGGCCAATCTGTTTCCGCAAATTACCCTGAGCGCCGGTTATGGATTTCAGGCAATCGGCGACACCATTCTCTTCGGTGGACAAAGCATCGCATGGAATCTGGGCGCCAGTCTTTTACAGCCGATTTTCCGCGGCGGAGAACTTACCGCCAGGCGCAGGAGTGCCGTTGCCGCCTACGATCAAGCCACGGCTCAATACCGTCAAACTGTTTTGAAAGCCTTTCAGGATGTGGCGGATGTCCTGCGCGCCCTGGAGAGTGACGCCCGGACCTTGCAGGCACAGACCGAAGCTGAGGCCGCCGCGAAAGCCGCACTCAAGCTAAGTGAAACACAATATCAGCTGGGCGCGGTGAGTTATCCATTGCTCCTGACGGCTCAGCGGGATTATCAGAAAACACGGGTGAGTCATAAAGAATGACTAAAAAAATGGTCATCATGCTGATCATTGTTGGTGTGATTTTTGGCGGCATTTTTGGGTATATGGGATTCAGATCCTACATGATGAAAAAATACATGTCGGCAGGCGGCGCCCCGACGGTCACCGTATCAGCCACCCCGGCCGTCATCGAGGAATGGCAACCGCAAATTTCAGCCGTGGGCACGCTGCGAGCATTGCGCGGTGTCGATGTGGCCAATGAAATTGCCGGTCTGGTGCAAAGTGTGAATTTTAAATCGGGGGACACTGTTAAGGCAGGACGCCTGCTTGTGCAACTCAATGCCGATGCCGACATTGCTCAATTACAGACCTTGACGGCAGCCCGTGATCTGTCGAAAACCGTCTATGAACGAAACAAAAAACAATTTCTCGCCCAGGCGGTGAGCCGGGCTTCCCTGGAGGCAGATGCCGCCGATCTGAAAGTCAAACAGGCGCAGGTGGCCCAGCAGGAAGCCCAAGTGATCAAAAAAACGATCCGCGCACCTTTCGCGGGCCGTCTGGGCATCAGTGCGGTCAACCCCGGCCAGTATCTGAATGCGGGTGAAAAGATCGTTACACTGCAGTCGCTTGATTCGATTTACATCGATTTCTATCTGCCACAGCAGGAACTGTCCCGGATTGCCGTCGGACAGGCGGTTGTGGCCGGCACCGATACCTACCCGAACAAAAAATTCAATGGCAGGATTTCCGCCGTCAGCCCGAAAGTTGATTTGCAAACCCGCAATGTCCAGATCGAAGCGGTTTTGGCCAATTCCCGGCATGAACTGCTTCCGGGCATGTATGCGACCATCAAGGTTCAGTCAGGCAAACCTGAACGTTATCTGAC
>PHBN01000049.1:0-2044 GCA_002840635.1 Deltaproteobacteria bacterium HGW-Deltaproteobacteria-1 | reverse complement strand
CCGCCGTCCAATGATCCCCACCCTGCCCCCAGGGATCCGTGACGGAGAAACCCGTTTATGAAATTTACCGATATCTTTATCAAACGGCCGGTGCTGGCCACGGTTTTAAGCCTTTTGATTCTAGTGCTGGGGCTTCGTTCCATTAGTCTGCTGCCGGTCCGCGAGTATCCGAAAACGCAAAACGCAGTGGTTAAAGTCACCACTATCTATACAGGAGCCGACCCGGAACTGGTCTCCGGTTTTATTACCACCCCGCTGGAAAATTCCATCGCCCAGGCCAACGGGATTGACTATCTCATATCATCCAGCACGCAAAGCATGAGCACTATCACCGCGAACATGCGCCTCAATTACGACGCCAATGTGGCGCTCTCCGAAATCAACACCAAGGGTGGAAGGCGTTCAAACCGCCGAGATTCTCGGCAAACAGGAGTTTGCCCTGAGGGCCTGGCTTGATCCGGATAAGATGGCCGCCTATGGTATGACCGCCAAGGATGTGTCGAATGCGCTGACCGCCAACAACTTCATCTCCGCGCTGGGCCGGACAAAGGGACAAATGGTGACGGTGGATCTCACGGCGGCAACGGGCCTGCACACGGTGGAGGAGTTTCGCAAGCTGGTGATTAAATCCGCAAACGGCGCGATCGTTCGCCTGGAAGATGTCGCCAACGTCACTCTCGGCGCGGATAACTATGATATGACCGTTCGTTTTGACGGTAAATCAGCCGTTTTTATGAGTATCAAAGTAGCCCCCAACGCCAACCTGCTTTCGGTATGTGACAGGGTGGTCGAGGTTTTTCCGGGAATTGAAAAGCAGCTGCCGGAAGGGCTGGTGGGCAATATTGTTTATGATGCAACCGATTACGTGGACAGCTCCATTAAAGAAGTTGTCATTACATTGATAGAAGCCTTGCTGATTGTTACGCTCGGCCTGGTGGTGGACGATGCCATCATCATTGTGGAAAACGTTCAGCGTCACATTGAAGAAGGTGTCGGACTGATGCAGGCGGCGATTATGGGCGCCCGCGAGCTGGGAGGACCGATCATCGCTATGACAGTGGTTCTGATTGCCGTGTATTTGCCCATCGGATTTATGGGCGGCCTGACCGGCGCGCTCTTCACCGAGTTTGCCTATACGCTTGCCGGCGCGGTGTTTGTATCGGCCGTGGTTGCCCTCACGCTCTCCCCCATGATGTGCTCGCGCTTTTTGAAAGTTGCAGGTCCTGATGAGCATCACCGTTTTACGGAATTTATCGACCGGCAGTTCAACCGTTTGCGCAACAGCTATACCGTCCTCTTGCGGGGCGCATTCAACTCCCTGCCCGTGGTCATCGTTTTTGCCACCCTCATCCTCGGGAGTAATTATTTCCTGTTTGCAAATTCCAAAAGCGAACTGGCACCGCAGGACGACCAGGGCTTTATGATGGGCATGCTGACCGCCGCCCCGGATGCCACGCTTCAACAGACGCAGATTTATTCCCTGCAGGTGGCCGATCTGTTGAAGGACATCCCGGAAATCGCCCACATTTTTCAGGTCGAAGGATTCACCGGTCTTAATTCAGGATTTACCGGTCTCGTCCTCAAACCGTGGGATAAACGCATCCGTACGACTAAAACACTTCAGCCGGAAATGCAAAACAGGATCAGCAAGATTGCCGGAGCCAGCGTGGTGATTTTTGAACCGTCCCCTCTGCCAGGTTCGGGAGGAGGTTTGCCGGTGCAGTTTGTCATCGGTACGACCGATTCCTTTGCCAGGCTTGATGAAGTCTCGCAGACCTTTCTGCAAGAGGCGAAGAAAAGCGGCTTGTTCATGTACGTGGATACCGATTTAAAAATCAACAAACCGCAGACCACCCTGAATGTTGATCGGGACAAGGCGGCGCAGATGGGACTCACCATGCAGGACGTCGGCACGGCCATGGCCTCCATGCTGGGTGGTGGCTACGTCAATTATTTCAGCATATCGGGCCGTTCGTATAAGGTTATCCCGCAGGTCAAACAAAGTGAAAGACTCACGGCGGACCAGCTGATGAACTATCAGGCC
>PHBN01000361.1 GCA_002840635.1 Deltaproteobacteria bacterium HGW-Deltaproteobacteria-1 | reverse complement strand
ATGAAGACAACCTGATGGTTCTGGAGGCGGCCTGGGAAGGCCGCCCTCTTGAACGGAGCAAACTGAAAAAAGGTTAAAAAGCGAAAGGGAGTATTGTCATGAGCAAACCTTATATGGGAAAAATCCTGATGGTGGACTTGTCGGATCAAACCATGACACCTGAAGCCATACCCGACCGGGTCTATGAAGAGTACCTCTCCGGAATGGGGCTGGGTGTCTACATCCTTTACAACCGCATTCCCGCAGGCGCCGACCCGCTTGGACCGGATAATATCCTGGGTTTCTGTTCGGGATTTCTCACGGGAACGGGCAGCCTGTTTTCCGGCCGGTGGACGCTTGTGGGCAAGTCGCCGCTCACCGGCTGCTGGGGCGATGCAAATTGCGGCGGCACGTTTTCCCCGGCAATCAAACACAGCGGTTACGATGCCATTTTCTTCAAAGGAATCAGTCCGCACCCCGTGTACCTGTATGTTAAAAACGGCAGGGCGACACTTAAGGACGCAGCCGACCTCTGGGGGCGTGACGCAATTGAAACAGAAGAGCTTCTCAAACAGCAGTACGGCCCGAAAGCAGCCATCGCAGTCATCGGTCCTTCCGGTGAAAAAATCTCTCTCATTTCGGGAGTGATGGCGTTTACCGCATCAGCGCTTCCGATCCGGCGGCAATGAAGAAATTGAGCAGGAAATGTCTGAAGTGGGTCAACTTCCCCTTGCCACTCCCGGGGGGAATGATGGCGAACGTGGGTACGCTCCTGCGAGTAAGCCCGCTTGTTTTTCCCCAGGACGGACTACTGTATACTTCTATCCTCAGGAAGTGGGGCACGGGAGGCCTGAACCAGACATCCATCGAGTGGGGCGACTCGCCTCTGAAAAACTGGGACGGATCAAACCGTGATTTTCCGACAAAGAAATCCCGGACACTCAATCCCGATCTCATCAAAAAGACGGAAATCGTTAAATATCATTGTTACTCCTGTCCACTGGGCTGCGGTGGCATCTGCTCCTCGAAGGGGAAGCATGCCCACACGCACAAACCCGAGTATGAAAGTATTCTGGCGCTGAGCGGCCTGTGCATGAATGAAGATCTGGACAGCGTCTATTATTTAAACGATCTTCTGAACCGGGCCGGCATGGATACCATATCCGCCGGAGCGACGGCCGCCTTTGCGATTGAATGCTACGAAAAAGGCATCCTTACCAGAGAAGACACGGGCGGTCTGGAGCTTACGTGGGGAAACACGGAGGCGATTGTCGCGCTGATCAAAAAGATGATCGAACGTGAAGGTATCGGTGATCTTCTGGCCGACGGGACAAAGGCCGCCGCTAAAAAAATCGGCAAAGGGTCGATGGAGTTTGCCATTCAAGCAGGCGGCCAGGAACCGGCCATGCATGACGGGCGCAATGATCCCGGATTCAATGTTCACTACAGTCTTGAACCGACACCCGGCCGGCACACTCTAGGCGCCCACCTGTACTACGAAATGTTTCAGTTGTGGAAACGCGTAAAGGGTCTGCCCAAACCGAGTCCTCTCTATACGAAAGGAAGCAAGTACAAAATCGACAGGGAAAAAGCCCGGGTTGCCGCCGCTTGCAGCAAATTCATGAGTCTCGCCAACGGAGCCGGAATGTGCATGTTCGGCCTCTTTATCGGGGCGAAAAGAATACCGACGTTTGACTGGCTGAATGCCGCGTCCGGCTGGACGCTGACGCCTGAAGAATACATGACCATCGGCGAACGCATTCAGACCCTGAAGCAGGCCTTCAACATCAAGCATGGCATCGAACCGAAAGACAACTTCATCAGCGCCCGTGCCCTGGGCAAACCTCCCCAGAAGGAGGGCGCCAACAAGGGAAGGTTTGTCGATATGGAGAAACTCGCCCCGGATTACTGGGATCAGTTCGGCTGGGACAAGGCCACTGGCAAACCTGAAGAAGAAACATTACGAAGGCTGAACATCAAATAAGAGGAAATGATATGCCCCACACGATTACTGAAAATTGCAACGGCTGTGGCGCCTGCGCGCGTCTGTGCCCGGCAAGCGCCATCTCCGGTGAAAAAAAGAAGCTGCACTCCATTGATGCGGTTTTATGCATTGACTGCGGCGCCTGCGGCAGGACATGCCCTCAGTCTGCTGTCCTGGACACCGAAGACGCCTTGTGCATCATGATGAAACGATCGGAATGGCCAAAACCGGAGATGATGTCTGGCCCTGTCGGAGCGTCCCAGGAAAAAAGGGGTGGATGCCTTCCCGTACCTGATAAATCCGAAAACCTGCATCGGCTGCGGATTCTGCAGCAGGGAATGCCCGGTGGACAGCATTACAATGCGAAAACCTGAAAAAGTTGTTGTTCAGGGGCCGTAACTTACTGCTTTTTTTAATGTAGAGCGTTCCGTGTGACCGTCCGGTTATTTGCCAAACAGCCGTTTCGGACTGCTCGGAGGAGAAGTCTATACAGTGCCACCTCCGTAAGTGGGAGGACATGGGTGGTTGTTACAAACTGGAAACATGGTTTACAAAACAGACCAGGGACATTGTTTACACCACTAAGCAGGCAATCGTCATTTCACCACCTCCGCCAGCGGAGGGATAAGGCGGTTGTGCCACAAGTATTTATAAATACAAGATTTTAAAACTATTAATGACAACAATTCTTCCCTCATTTCACCAGCCCCCATGAAAATTTGAATACAATGAAATACAATGAAATACACCGAATTATGTATTTACAATTCTCTTCCTTCAATGTAGTTTACTTCAGCTTAAAAAAC
>PHBN01000048.1:8976-17443 GCA_002840635.1 Deltaproteobacteria bacterium HGW-Deltaproteobacteria-1 | reverse complement strand
TTGTAAATTAGAGGATCTGACCTCAGCGGATGCAATTATCTTCGGCACCCCAACCCGCTTCGGCAACATGTGCGGTCAGATGCGGCAGTTTCTCGATTCGACTGGCGGACTCTGGTCCAAGGGTGCCCTTGTCGGTAAAGTAGGAAGCGTTTTCACTTCCAGTGCAACACAGCATGGCGGTCAGGAATCAACTATTCTCTCTTTTCACTTCACATTGTTGCACCATGGTATGATCATCGTCGGCCTTCCCTATACCTTTGCAGGGCAGATGCGGATTGACGAAATGACGGGTGGTTCGCCCTACGGTTCTTCGACAATCGCCGGAGGCGACGGTAAACGGATGCCGAGCAAAAATGAACTCGATGCGGCCCGCTTCCAGGGCAAACACGTTGCGGAAATCACAACCAAACTGGTGCGGTGAAAGCAAAGACGGGGATAACCCCAGGGTGGTTCAAATCATATGACTTGAACACGATCTGGGATCAATCGGCAAAAATATTTGCCGCCGTTATTGATAATGACAACTTGTTACCCGATGACGGAGGAAATGAAATAGACAATCGTGTTGAAGCCTACAAAATGAAATATCGAGGAGCTCCCGGTTTTAACGAGAAAGTGAGAGCTCCGTTGACAAAACTTGCGCTTGCTCACCTCCAGGAAGAGCATGCGCTGTGGCTTAAATAACGTTAATGCTTCAATTGTATCTATATTGAATAAAGGGAGGTAATTGCCATGGATCAACAGAACTTGGATAAGGGATGGCAGCAGCTTCAGTCTCACATAGAGAGCTTTTTGAACCAGACACTGGCAAACGATGTGCCGCAGGTTGAATACAAACCGCGATTCATCGCCCTCCTGGAAATGTCGTCTGAGCATCATCAGAACGATCTCCAGGAAAAAGGTATGTAAAATGAATCCCCCTTCCATCTCCTGCAAACTGGCGGTTTCTGAAAATGTTTTTATTTGAATCCATACCATAACATGCCGCACTGATATGGCTCGGAGTTCTTGGCGGTTGGATGGGAATATTTATCAGCAAAGAAGAAAAGAAAGGTATGCTGTGGTCTGATGTGCTATAGTTATGGGTTGGGTCCTTTAAATTGCGGCCAGGATAGCCATAGCGGTCCAACAGGAACACAAACATTAGCATTGCTCTTCTCTGTAAGGATCTTACGGCAGAATACAATTAGGGAGAAAAGAATTAATGAAGAAATCAGTGGCAAGTTGGGCATTGACTGGAGCCACTTCGACGTAGGGCAGTTCCGTATGGGATTGGATGTTGAGTTGGAGCATGGTTGGATAGACCCGTCGACGGATGTGACACGTGACGACCCCATCCTCACCGGTAAAATCGCGCTTGCTTATCTCAATCAGTATGCAGATTACTATACCCGCTTGGAAAATATGGAACGCAAAGTTAAAAAAGGACACGCACAGAGCTAGGTTAAAAAGGAGGTTAGCCATGAAAATTCTTATTGTACTTACGTCACATGATCAACTCGGCAATACCGGAAAGAAAACAGGTTTCTGGCTGGAAGAGTTCGCCGCACCTTATTACACATTAAAGGATGCCGGAGCTGCAATCACACTTGCCTCGCCAAAGGGTGGCCAGCCGCCGCTCGATCCGAAAAGCGATCTCCCCGAAAATCTGACCGAGTTAACGAAGCGTTTCCGTGCTGACAAGACTGCACAGGCGGAACTTGCCAACACGAAAAAACTTTCCGAAGTATCCGCGGATGATTTCGATGCAGTCTTCTACCCCGGTGGACACGGCCCGATGTGGGATATGCCTGATAACGAGGCATCCATCGCGTTGATTGAAGCTTTCGTGAAGGTCGGCAAACCAGTCGGTGCCGTGTGTCATGCACCGGCCGCATTGGTCAACGTGCGCGGAAAGGACGGCGAGTATCTGGTTAAAGGCAAGCGTGTGACCGGTTTCACCAATGCAGAAGAAGAGGCTGTGGGCTTGACATCGGTCGTACCTTTCCTATTGGAAAACCGCCTGAAGGAACGAGGTGGCGTATACAGCAAGGGCGCCGACTGGGCTCCCAACGTCCAGGTGGACGGCAAACTTGTGACCGGTCAGAACCCGGCATCCTCAGGACCGGCAGCGGAAGCGTTACTGAAGCTGATGCGCTCTGTTTAAACTGACATGAATAAAAAGTTGATCTCCAAAACGATAAAGGCTTTTAAACAACCTCACCAATTATCTCTATAATTTTAACATGAGGAAATTTTAATTAACGCCCAAGACGACTTTTTCCCCTACCAGCGATGTCTTGCCAAAGGCAACTTTAAAATATTCCATCATTAATTCTTCGACGATTTGTTCTTTAGCGGTATGGATATAGGAATCCGGTTTTTTTGTTTTATTGGTTTCGAACTGACCGCTCTGAAGGGCCCGTGACAGTCGCGCCTGCTGCAGGACGGTATATTTTTCAACTAAATCATTTTGGGATAAAGCCGAGAGCCGTTGATAAGCCGAGATGATCTGGTTTGGCGCCGGTAATTTTGGCGATTCAAGGATTGTTTTTGAATTTCTGGCATGTCGTTTCATCCCCTTGATAATATGCTTTGTCTCGACAAAATTAATTCCGGCCGATCCTGCCCGAATCCATTGAAAATGACCGGATGTGAGCATATATGGCGAAGCACCTGACTCGACGTACACTCCCACAGAAAAATAGTCATAGATGTAAGATTGAACCCAGCCCAGGCCTGCTTTGGCCGATCCGGTTTCGCCTGAATAATAGTAATTCCAATCATCATCGTTCCCCAGGATAACTCCCTTTTTACCGACGTCGGATGTGGCAATCTGGTTGGAAATGGAAATAAGCACCTGCCGTCCCTTGTAATTGAGAAGGATGAGAGTTCTTTTCAGATTATATTCATAGTAGATGCCGGTGGTGAGGTCCGGGGTGATACCATCGCGCTCAAATCCACGAATGATAACAGGCTTGCCATCCGGCAAGACCAATTTCCAGATGACGGGTAGTTTTTGCGATTCCCCCTGACCAGTCCACAGTGAATACCTGAGAGATGCCGGGTTTGTGAGAATAGACGGAATTTGGCTGCTGTAGGCATATTGCAGGAAACCGGAGAAATTGATCCTTGTTTTGAATTCATAATAGGCTCCGGTGGCTTTCCGGATTGTCGGGAGCCCGGCTTCCTTATTCGGTTTAGGTTCGAGGACATAATCCACAAGGGCAGCGATGGCTTTAATATCGAGTCCGGCTTTTGGATCAGAACCGAATTGTACAAGTTTCATTGCCGCGGCTGGAATTGGACTTGAACTGTCCGAGATTGAAACGGCCAGGGCTGTTCGAGGCTGAGATGTTATCAGTAGCGAAATCACCAAGACCACCAACAACCATCGGCTGACTTGATACACTAACCACCTGATGACCTGTAGGTCACGCAAGCCAGGGGTTAGGTTTATTGTTTTCGTTTTCATCAGCTGCCTCGTTTAAGTCAATTAAACTGAGTTCTTCCGATCTTGTGGTTGAACCTCTCCTGATTATGGCTAAAACTGTGTTAGTTTTGCTGCCTATGGAGATTACTCTTTTCCTGTGATCAGGACTACTCAATAGCCATTATGCTATTCATTACAACTCGCAAATAGCCTGCCAACAGGTGAAGGAGAGGCAGGGGATTGAAGTAATCTTTTAATGACAGGTGCTTAGGTTAAGAGAAGAAAACGGCATAGCTGTGCAAAATACTTCGTTTGACCTCAGCATATGGTGGCCCCTCAGTATATTGAGGCTATACGGATCATTTCATGTTTTGCTGCTGCTCTCTCCTCTTGATCAAACATCATGTTATTAAAGGTTAATCCAAAAACATGATTTTGGTTCGAACATTGGCCGATTATTTGCAATTATTAAACGACTGTTATGCATTTGTGAAATGGAGGACATCTTTTTGAATACTTCCGAATCTGTGCAAAAGCAATATCTGGATTTGGATGGGTGAAGACTGGGAATGAAAGGAGGATTTATGGCCGGTGTAAAATGTATTCACTGTAATTATATCGGGACGCTTGAGAATCAGGGCATCCTTTTTGGTGGTAAAACTGATGATATGCCGATTGCCCGTTGCTTCAAGCACAAGGGGCACAATCCTTTCTCCGGCAATCTTCATTATGAATGCTCACGTTGTAAAACAATAATGCTTGTCGATCCCATGGATGTTCTGGGGGCGGTGGGGGCTGAAATCCTAACGGATATTCGCGAAAAACCAAAAGAAAAAAGTTTTTTTGATCGGCTTTTTTCCAGTCAGGAGGAAACAGAATTTGGCGACTCCCAGACAGGACCATGGTCTGACGCCCGTGTTTCTGCGGAGAGAACCGAATAGCTGTATTCGTGAAAGTCTATCCGATCAGGGAATTGCCGGACATCAAATAGGTACTGGATTTCCTGAGGAAGTATTCGTTTTCAACAGGCTTTTCAAAAAGGATTCGTGTGAATATTGAAGCTAATTTTCCAGAAGTGTTAACGACAATCAATGGAGGTGCCGACGATGAAGGAACTTATTATGCGTATCGCTCAATCTTTAGTGGATAATCCCGACAAAGTGGAAGTAACTGAAGTCATTGGTGAGCAAACATCGGTCATCGGGTTGCGTGTGTCCAAAGAAGATTTAGGAAAAGTCATTGGAAAGCAGGGCAGAACGGCTGATTCCATCCGCACCATTTTGAGTGCCACGGGCGCCAAAGTTCGCAAACGGGCAGTTCTGGAAATCTTAGAATAAATGTCGAGTATGTGGCAAGACAAGAAAGACCCTCTGTCTGACTAACTTAGGTTCGGTGGTATCTATGGACCAGCAAACGAAAGAATATCTGGAAAAGCAATTTGGCAATCGCGCCAATTTTAACGAAACGGAGCGAGTATTATACGGCCATGATATTGCGGCAATCCCCTCTCTCATTTCACCGCTCATCGGGAAAACCGTTCCCGATGCGGTTGTTCAACCTCAAAATGAAGAGGAGCTGGTCAATCTCATCAATTGGGCCAGGCAAAAGAATATCGCGCTGACGCCACGGGCAAAAGCGTCATCCGGCTATGGCGGAGTCTTGCCTGTCAAGCAGGGGATCGTCGTTGATTTCTTCCACCTGAACCAAATCGTATCCATCGATAAACAAGCACAGACCGTCACCTGTCAGGCCGGTGTTGTCTGGGAAAAAGTGGACAAAGCTTTGGCCAAAGAGGGACTTACGGTAAATCTTTATCCGTCAAGTTATCCCGGATCAACCGTCGGCGGCTGGCTGGCGCAAGGTGGAGCGGGTTTTGGTTCCTATCAATATGGCTGGTTTCGAAATAATGTCGTTTCCGCGCGCGTAGCCCTGCCCGATGGTTCGGTACGCGTTTTCGCCAACAACGACATGGAATTAATCGCCGATGCGGAAGGCATTACCGGGTTCATCATCGACTTAACCATGAAAGTCCAACCGAAAGAGGACTTAGAAATCATTGCCATCGGCTGTCCGGAAGCTCCCGCTCTTCAACGGATTGTGGAAGATATCGTAAAAGCAGATTTGCCTTTGTGGTCTTTGGTTTTCATTAATCCCCGAATGGCTGAAATGAAAAATCGTTCACCTTTGATGGAACATAATGGCCATCCTGTCGAAGAAAGAGTTCTGTTGCCGGCTTCCTACGTTGCCACCATCGCCTTTCATAAAAAAGACACCACACAGATTATGGAAAAGCTCACAGAAATATTGCACCACTGCCAGGGTGAAATATTGAGTGAGCGAATCGCCGAACATGAATGGAAAAACCGTTTCAAAATTATGGTGGTCAAACGACTTGGCCCCAGTCTGGTGCCCGCCGAAGTTGTTGTTCCACTGTCCCGTTTGGGCAACTTCATGGCGGAAGTCGAAAATAAAATCAATCAACCCGTTGTCAAGGAAGGGACCGTTATCCGCAAAGGCAAGGATGGAAAACCGGAAGTTGTTATTCTGGGATTCATCCCCGCTGATCAGCGCAAATTCAGTTACAATTTTGTTTTCAGCCTTTCTTTATCCATTATGAAAATTGCCGAAGCCAACGGCGGCCGCGCCTATTCTACCGGTTTGTATTTCAAATCTAAAGCCAAAAAAGTATTAGGGGCAGAACGTCTAGCCCGATTAAAAGCTTTCAAGAGGCAGGTTGATGAAAAGAATGTTTTTAATCCGGGAAAAGTTATCGGTTACAGTCTGATGGATAGCGCAATGAGCCTGGGCTCTGCTTTTGAGCCGCTGATCCGGCCTTTCGGCAATTACGTTATCACCCATATCGGAGAAAGAAAAAGTTACCCTATAAGTGACATTCCGGCGGATGTGGTCTGGTATGCTTACAGCTGTTCGCAATGCGGCTACTGTGTTGAAGAGTGCGATCAATTTTACGGCCGGGGCTGGGAAAGCCAGAGTCCGCGCGGCAAATGGTATTGGCTCAGGGAATATCTGGAAGGAAGGGTCAAATGGAATCAGGCTCAGGTTGATACTTTTCTGGTTTGTACGACCTGTGAGCTCTGCAATTTACGCTGCTCGACGGCGCTGCCGATAGAGCCGTCCTGGATGAAACTGCGCGGCAAGCTGATTAATCAGGAAAAGCGGATGACGTTTCCACCTTTTGAAATGATGGCTGAATCGCTTCGAACAGAAGGCAACATCTGGGCGTGGTATCGCAAAAACAGGGCGGACTGGTTTCCCCAAGACCTCAAAGACAAGCATGGTCCTGGACGCAAAGCGCCGGCCATGTATTTTGCCGGATGCACGGCAAGCTATGTGGAGCATGACATTGCCATCGCAGCCGTCAGATTACTAGACCGCGCGGGTGTGGATTTTGCCTACGCCGGTAAGCCGGAAAACTGCTGCGGAACACCGATGCTGGTTGCCGGCAAATGGGATCTTTTTGCGGATATCATGCGTAAAAATATTGAAGTTGCAAAACACACCGGTGCCGATACGGTGATTTCCTCCTGCCCGGCCTGCGATATGATGTGGCGAAATGTTTATCCCGAATGGGCCAAAAAATTGGGGATAGAATACAATATCACAGCCAAACATTACTCGGAAATTCTTGCCGAAAAAATTAAATCCGGTGAATTTGTATTTCCGCCCAATAACATGCAGCCGGTGAAGGTGACCTGGCATGACTCCTGTCATATAGGCAGGGCTTCCGGTGTTTATGAACCGCCCCGCGATTTGATCAAGGCAATTCCCCATGTGGAATTTGTGGAAATGGAACATAACCGCGAGGAAGGCCGATGTTGCGGCAGCGTGCTGACCCTAATCAAAGATCCTCCTATTGCTGCCGATATCGGCAAAACAAGACTCGATGAAGCGGTTGATATCGGAGCTGAAAAAGTTCTGGCTTTATGTCCATGCTGTCAGGTTCAATTGCGCGTTACCGCAAAAAAGAAAAACATGCCGTTGGAAATTGTGGATCTGGCCCATCTGGCCGGAAATGCCTTGGGCTACGATTTCCCTGATCCCAATCCGGATGTGCATAGCCAATGGGGTGTCTTTGACGCTTTTATATCACTGATGACACCGCAGGGTTTTGCCAATCTGATGGGAACAATGTGGCCGCAGCTGATCGAAGCCATGCCCTATGGTATGGGGCCGATGATGCGGGTCATGGGTAAGATTCCCGGCGCGCTCAATGTCATGAAACCGATGTTTCCGCTTTTATTTCCCCGGCTGCTGCCGATGATGATGCCCAAAGTCATGCCGGTTATGCTGGAACGGGTTTCCGCCCTGATCCCCATGCCCGATTACATGCAAGAGCAGATGCCGGAGCTGATGCCCAAAGTCATGGACAACCTGATGCCGCACATGGTCGGCGATCTCGTGCCGCTGGTCACCCAGCCGATGATTGATTACCTGACCGGTAAGACAAAGTAAAGTCGACATCCGTGGGCACGAAGTGTGGCTAAATATATTTTTATTTTCGTTGACTAGGTCTGTCTGTCTCCTTAACTTGAGTGCATGTGATCCAACAGCCACCTAAATATTGGGGTATCCCCCAGCCCGATCTAATGGTTCAGCTTAATACGAAGACGGAAGGGTTAAGCGGCGCTGAAGCAAGAGAGCGGGGATTAATTATTGTCCTTTATATTTTAGCGGCGAAACCGGCAAAAAAATATTCTATTAAAATGTAAATTATTAAGAATTGCATTTTGTAGCTGCCTGTCCGCCTCCCTTCAAGGTTTCCCTCAATATACTGAGGCTCCACTGGATATTGAGGGCAAACAAATCATTTCATGCTTTTCCGAAGTTCTCACCAATCAACCTAACGCTCTGTTATTTAATGATAAATCAATAATTCTGATCTTGCTTAAGCTGTTGGCTGGCTATTTGCATTATTGATTGCTCATGATGATCTTGTTAGCCAAAAAAGGCGAGAGACCCGAAAATAAATATTTTAAAAGGAGGGCAAAATGAATAATTTTATCAGGATATTTTTTTGCGGATTACTGGTAATCG
>PHBN01000048.1:0-8850 GCA_002840635.1 Deltaproteobacteria bacterium HGW-Deltaproteobacteria-1 | reverse complement strand
TAAAGGTCAGAGCACTCTTCGTTTTTACTGGGCTGAAAGTGATTATTAATAATTATTTGAGGGATTAAAAGGGAACGGTTCCATAATTTTTTACTTCCCCCCCCCATATTTATGTAAAGAATTGGGAACTGTTCCCTAAATACATTCACTGATGAATGGGCTGAGACAATGCTTCCGGAAAATTAATGTGCGAAAAAAGCGGATAATGATCAGATGGGTAACACCGCTTTTGCCGCAGTTGAATGATTTGCGCATCATGCACACAGACGGTCGAGGGAACGAAAATATAATCAAACTTGAACCGGAAAAAAAACCGGCGGTAGCCGTGAAAGGTGGCCGCATTGCGATGGTAAGGATATCTTACTCGGAAAGTGTCCATTAAAGGATTAGGGTTTTGCACCTTCCCTTCCGCTTTGGTGTTGATAAGAGCATTACCTTTTAGATACTGGATAGGCACGCTTTTTTCCCTGGCATTGAAATCACCGGTCAAAACGAAATCGTTCGGATAAGACCGCGCATGAATTTGGCGTGTTAAGAGGATTACGCCTTTTTTCCGTGAACGCTGCGAAAGATGGTCCAAATGGGTATTATAAAAATAAAAAGCCTGCCCGGTTTCTTTTTCAATCAGCCGTGCCCAGGTGCAGTCTCGCGGCATGATGTTCCCCCACCCTTTAGACCCGGGATCATCGGGTGTGTCCGAATACCAGAAGGTGCCTTCTTCAGAAAGTACGAAACGCGTTGCATTATAAAAAATGGCATTATGCAAAACTTTATTGTCCAGGCCCAAAACATCCGGGGAATAATCCTTCAATATCTTATTCACCAGATCGCGGCGGAATATCCAGTGATTTTTGCCATCCTGCTTTGTTCCGCGCCGAATATTGAAACTCATAATATTGACATTCAACCCGCACTCAGGCTGCGACTTAGAAAAAGAATTCGAAGGTATTTGGTGATATCTGCGTTTTGGACTGAACCTCTCCAGCCATTTTGCCGTCCGGGAAACGGGCTTGAACGCTTTTTTAACAAATTGCATTTGCTTCATTTTATGCCTTTTTCTTATAAAAACCGAATGGATAGCGCTTACTGCACGATCAGTTACCCAAGTAGTTTAAGCATGAAATTGAAAAAAGCAAAGCCGTTTATAAATGATGGCGAATGCCTTTTCGCCAATCAACCGCATCGCAGCAAGCTGCGGAGAATCAACGCTCGTCCAGCGTGAGCGTGAGCCTAAATATCCCTCCAAATATTGAGGTTCCACCGTATATTGAGGCCGGCGAATCATTTTATGCTTTGGGTCTGTCCTTACCTATCTATGTAACAGCCTGTTATAAATCATTAATTCAGCATTCAAGACGTCTTTCGACTAATGGCAGACTATATGCAGTTACATTATAGTGATCATTCTTTTATGAGAGTGAAGGCCCTTTAAGGGGAATGGATAAGGATGGAACAGATATCCAACAAACAACGAAATAAATGGAGGACATTATCATGGGTACAACAGAAATTCTCATTCTCGTAGTTGTGTTATTTTTATTGTTCGGCGGCGGCGGTTACTGGTGGAGTCGACGGGGATAGATCCCTCGTTTGACCTTTTAAAGCCCGGAAGATTTGTCACGGACTTGACGCATGCCCTCGCGTGCCCTTCAGGGTATTAGGTTATCCGGCATCCAGCATATTTCTGGATTCCCCGCCTTCGTACCCTAGTACCCTGAAGGGCACACGAGGACACAAGCGGGGACGACGTCTGGATGCCGGCATGACGTCTTTTATTGTAATTCCACCATCGGCACAGAGTCTGTGCGCGGGACTGACACTCATTGTTGGCATGGTAATAATCAAACACGTTAAACCAAGCTACGGAGATTAACGTTCGTCCCGCATGATCGGGATAAAAATATCAGCTCAGACAGAGCTAAGAAAGGAGACCGTATGCCATGAATATTTCTATATCACCACAACCGGTAGTGTCTCTAATCGCGGGAATATTGATTTTTGTTTTCCCGAAACTATTGAATTATATCGTCGCCATCTACCTCATTATCATTGGCATTCTTGGATTGATCCGCTAACTGATTCGCGAATCTTCAAATTCTTAAAGAGAGGATAGACATGCCGGATTTCGGATCGCCATTTTCAGGGTCGGCAAATGACAGGGTGCTCACAGATGAGGAGCTTATCAGAGCAATTCGTTTTATGGTGGCTGCGGAGTATGAAGCCATTCAGTTGTACATGCAGCTTGCGGAGTCAACCGACAACCATCTCGCTGCAGAAGTGCTCAAGGACATAGCGGATGAGGAACGTGTGCACGCAGGAGAGTTTCTGCGATTGCTCCACGAGCTTGCCCCCGATGAAGAAAAGTTTTATGCCAAGGGGGCCAAAGAAGTGGAAGCAGAAATCAAAAAGAAGAAGTAAGGGATTCCCGAATACACCGGCAAGTGGACGGCTTTGTATTGCTATACCTGACTCGCCGCTGCTGAAGCGTAAGCTGTTAGACATAATGTAACGAGAAAGACATGAGAAATATATTGGTTTCGGTATTTGTAATCCTGGTTCTGTTTTCCGGGACGGCGAGTTCTCAGGATAACTTAGAAAAAAAGAAAATTGAATTTTTAATATCCTCCGTGGAGAATTTAAGGAAGCCGCAAAGCATTTACGCATGAAACGTCAACGTGCAGGTGATCATGTTCAGACCGCTGATGATTTTATAAGGCTATGCGCTTCAAAATCTTATAATACGGGCAAACCGTATCTGATCAGATTATCTAATGGGAAGACCATAAAATCAGAAGAATATTTTCGCAAAAAACTTAAGGAATATAATTGATGCTCTCTACTGCATGCGGGAGAATATTCTTTCGCTTGTTGGCAAGTCACTTGCAGTTATGATCATAGGAATGAAGATGAATCTGTATGGCATGAGGAGAATTTTTTTAACGGCTGAGTCGGCTCAACATATAACACCTGAGTCCGGATACGTGAAAATCAAGAGTTAAAGGAGGAAATGCTTTATGAAAATTATTAAAATTTTGTTTTTTCAGGGTTTGGTACTGATATTTCTATTCACTGGTTTTAGTGTCTTGGCCGCAGACCAGTCCATTTGTCATCCCGGTGAAAAAATCTTACTTTATGACAACGGATCACTGCAAACCTGTCAACTCAAGAATGATTACGATGTGAACAGCATCCAATGTAAAAATAATACCCCTATTAATTTTTATAACAATGGCAGCCTGATGTCTTGCGTGCTTGCTAAATCAACCAGCATCGGGATGATTAAATGCCAGCAAAATGGTTTAATTACCTTCTTCATCGGCGGCAATTTGAAATCATGCACAAAACCGGGCAACTAAAAAAGAGAGTTAGCTTGCGAATCCTCTAGTGTCGGGAAATTCTTATTTTGCGGCAATGAGCATGGGGATTTTGTTCGCAGCAGGTAATTACATTTATTTTTAAAACAAAAAAGGAAGGAAAGGAAAAATCATCATGACATTACAGGAAAGATCACTGGAACATTTATTCTTTGGATTGTTGATCGGCAGTGCTTTAGGCGCATTGGCCGGTATTCTCTTCGCGCCGAAATCAGGTAAAGAACTGCGATCTGAGATCAAGGAGAAAGGCAGTGCGATTTTAAAGGATACAAAGGACATTTACGCGGATGCCAGTATGAAAACAAAAGAGATTGTTGAGGAAGCCAGGCATCAAGCGGTGGAATTAAAGAAGGATGCTGATCGACATCTCTCGGAGGCACGCCAGAAGACGAAAGAAATTTTGGCCCATGGTGAAAAAAAACAGGCCGAAGCCGGTGTTACAGATAAATAAGGCACAGAGAAAAATATCTTTTCAACAGGCAGGAAATGATCATCAATCCGCTGATCGCGATCCTATTGGCTATGAGTGTGGCTATCAGCGGAATTTCCTGTCAGCTGCATGGATATTCCGTCGTATTCACTCAATAGCAGGCGGGTTCAGTTGGCGGCATGGTTTCATTCGCCTTCTGATTTTCACAACCGTCTTTTTCACCGGGCTTGTTGCGCTTGGTTTGTATCGCATCTATTTTGACCGAACCAACCTGCCTGCCATAGAACCATTGGCCCGTTTTGAGTTTGCAACCATCGGCCACGTTTACGATATCCATGGACAGCCGCTCATTGAGATGGCCAAGGAGTACCGTCGCAACATTAGTTATCAGGACATCCCCCCCGTTGTTCGCGATGCGATCCTCTCCGCCGAAGACAAAAATTTCTTCATCCATAACGGTGTTGATTATTCCGTCTTTCCTCGCGTCCTCAGCAAAATCAGATTTAAAACTCTGAAAGCAAGACTTACAATGTTGGACCGGGAAGACGAGGGAAATAGTGAGGCGATTTTTCCGCACGGCGGATCGACCATCACCCAACAGCTCGTACGGTGTCATTTCCTTAAAGATCTGACAAGTTTTCAGGATATGACGGTACAGGAAAACAGTGATCAGCTTAAGCACGGCGCGCTCTTGCCCCGAATATTATCTTACCTTATCGGTTCACACAGCGTCAACATGCTGGTTCGGAAACTGGAGGAGATTCGGCTGTCCATTTGGATTGAAGACAAGATGAAAGAGAGCTTCGGTTCAAAGCGCCGCGCTAAGGAAGAAATACTGGCCCGATACGCCAGTTTGATCTACATGGGAAATGGTCAGTACGGATTTGCTGCGGCAGCGGAATATTATTTTGACCGGCCTCTTGCCACGTTCACAGCGGATGATGCAGACCTGGCAGCCCTGCTTGCTTCAATCGCCAAGTCTCCTCGCCACTATGCACCCGATGCGAAAAACACTGGAAGAGTCTTGCGCCGGAGAAATCAAAGCCTGGCGCTTATGGCAGCCAACGGTTTCATTTCTCAAGACAAGGTAAGGGATGCCCAGCAGCGCCCGATTCACGCTGTCATGCCGCGCAAGAACAAGGCGACTCTGGGACCTGCGGTCGTTGGAAATGTTCTGCAGGAACTAAAAGACCGCCATGCCGACCTCAGCATTGAAGACCTTCTGCAGGGCCGCATCCAGATTTACTCGACAGTGGATGCCCGGATACAGCAAATAGTGGATGATGCCCTGGAGTATGGCCTTGCGCTATACGAGAAACGACGCCCTGATGCTAAAGGACTGATCCAGGGTTCTGTTGTTGTGCTGAGGAACCGCGATGCAAGCATTCTTGCCGAGACGGGTGGCCGTCAACTCTACCATGACCGTTCCAGTTTATACAGCGACTTCAACCGCGTCACAAACTCTCTGAGGCAACCGGGTTCAGCGATGAAACCCATCGTTTACCTTGCTGCTTTTCAGCAGGGAATAATTAATCTGGATACACTGGTTCCCGACGAACCGATCAGCGTTCCCGATGGCGGGAACCAGAAGACAAAATGGATTTCAAACTACGATGGTCAATTCAAAGGCTTGATCCCACTTCGGGAAGCCCTGGCACAATCCAGAAACACCGTGGTGATTTGGATTGCCGAACGGATTGGGATTAACAACGTCATGTGGACGGCACGGAGTCTGGGGATCCAGACGCCTCTGCAGCCATACGCCACAACCGCGCTGGGTGCATCCGAAGTGAATTTGCTCGAGCTCGCCAATGCATACCGTACAATCGCGTCGGGCATTTCTTCAAAACCATATGTGATCCGAAAAATCATCCGCAATTCTGGGGAGGTGGTGGTCGATAACAAACACAACGGGCCGGTCCCGGTCAGTCCTTATGCATTGGCGCTCATTCAGGAAGGAATGCGCGGTATTGTGCGTATGCCCACCGGCACGGCTCATGCGCTGGACACACGTTCGTTCCCGATCCCCGTTATGGGAAAGACCGGAACAACCAACGACTTTCGGGATGCTCTTTTCGTAGGCTCCACTTACGGCTCTGAAGGAATCACAATCGCCGTGCGCATCGGCTTTGACGACAACCGTTCCCTTGGAAGCAAAGAAACCGGCGGCCGAGTTGCGCTTCCGGTGTTCAGAAAAATCATGCTCAGCGTTTACAGCAAAATGCTAGCAGGACCTGTGCCTGCGTTTCCGGCAAGAATGGAACAAAGCATAAATAAGTACCTGAAAGGTGTTCGCGTTAAAGACGTGTCCACACCGGAGATAGATATCCCTCAGAATATTGAGGCTCCACCAAATACTGAGGCCAAACGAATTATTCCAGGCCGTATTGCCGATGTCCGCTTTTAACCTAACATATAGTTATTAATAGGTTAATCCATTTTTTTGATGCACCCTCAGCGATTGGCAGACTCCTTGCTATTACATTGTTATGATCATGCTCATCACATATCATCCGAAAGGGAGGTAATTATTTATGATACTTGCCATCATAAGAATGAAGGTTCTTCCCGGGAAGCGCGAGGAGCTTTTACAGACATTTACTTCACTGATCGTTTCCATAAGAACGGATAAAGGATGCAAGCGCTGCGATGTTTGTCAGAACATTGAGGATGAAAATGAAATCCTTCTTCTTGAGGAATGGGACAGCCAGGAGAATCTTAAAATCCACCTGAAGTCAGGGCGCTTCAGAGTGATCCTGGGGTCGACGAATCTTCTCCAGGAACCCTATGAAATGATGTTCCACAGGGCCTTTCATATGAATGGAGTGGAGGAAACGTAGTGGAAATATTGTTTTTCACGAAGTGCATTATCGAAGCAGACAAACAAAATTTGTTTTCAGAAAGGAGATTCATATGTTGTGGACAATTGCTGTAGTGCTTTTAGTTTTATGGGCGTTGGGAATGGTGTCCGGCTATACAATCGGTTCTTTTATTCATGTCCTGCTGGTCATCGCTGTTATCATTGTGCTATTCAGAGTCATTCAGGGCCGCAGGGTCGTTTAGAAAAGGCGTATCGGCTGACGTGTGTAACCTCATGGGTCCACATCGTATGTCCCTTATGGGTAATAGGTGGTCACGTCTTGTCACTCCCGGGTGATTAAATGGTTAGGTTAGATTATCCCCGAACACACCGAAAGGACAGATAGTATGATTAAAAACACATCCCGTGAGATTAACGATGAAGATGTAACCGATATTATAGCTAAAATTATTGCCTATATGGCCATCCCCGCCGCCATGTTTATGATTGTAATAGCACTATGGACGATTTTCGTCACATCGGGAAATGCTTGCGGTTCCGGCATTTGCTGAGCTTACTGAGGTTTTGGCTGTGCTACATACAAATATCGAAGACCAGTATTGTCCTGACAGCACCGACATGAGTCGGCGAATTGAACTGCTGGAAAATTCTGAAAAACGCTACAGGCGGCTCTTTGAATCAGCCAAGGACGGCATCTTGATTCTCGATGCCGATACAGGCAAGGTCATTGATGTCAATCCTTTCCTGTTGCACTTACTTGGTTATTCTTACGACGCAGTATACGGGAAATATATTTGGGAGCTTGGCGTCTTCAAAGACATTGCCGCATCCAAAGAAGCTTTCCAGACCCTGCAGGATAATGAATATATCCGTTACGATGATTTGCCACTGGAAACCCTTGATGGAAAGCCCATCGCCGTAGAGTTTGTCAGTAATGTTTATCTGGTGGATCATAACAAAGTGATTCAGTGCAATATTCGTGACATCACCGAGCGAAAGCATGCGGATGCGGAGCGCAAGCGATTGATGGCGGCCGTCGAGCAGTCCGGAGAGGTCATCTTCATGACCGACGCCAAGGGGATTATCCAGTATGTGAACCCGGCCTTCGAGCGGACAACGGGTTACAGCCGAAAGGAAGTCGAAGGCCAGACACCAAGTATCCTCAAGAGCGGCGAACAGGACGAACAATTTTATCAGAATCTTTGGGAAACAATCTCCAGCGGAAAAATCTGGGGGGGCCGCATAGTCAACCGCCGCAAGGATGGGTCTCTCTATACGGATGAGTCAACGATTTCGCCGGTTCGCGACCCTTCCGGCCGGATTGTCAACTATGTGGCCGTCAAACGGGACATAACCTCGCATCTGAGACTGGCGGCGCAGTTTCAGCAGGCCCAGAAAATGGAAGCCGTCGGCATGCTGGCAGGCGGCGTGGCTCATGATTACAACAACATGCTCAGTGTGATCATCGGTTACGCGGAACTCGCCCTGTTCAAAGTGGATGAAGCCCAGCCGCTTTATTCCGACCTTCAGGAAATCATCAAAGCCGCAAAGAGATCTGCCGACATTACCCGGCAATTGCTGACCTTTGCCCGCAAACAAACGATAATCCCCGTCGTGCTGGACATAAACCAGGCTGTGGAAAGCATGCTCAAGATGCTGAGAAGACTCATCGGCGAGGACATCGATCTGATCTGGATACCTGATGCCAGCCCTTGCCAGGTCAAAATGGACCCCGTCCAGGTCGATCAGATTCTGGCCAATCTGTGTGTCAACGCGCGAGACTCTATTACCGATGTCGGCAAGGTAACCATCGAAACGGGTAATACCGTTTTTGATGAGCAATACTGTTCAGATCATTTTGGGTTTGTAAAAGGGGAGTATGTAATGCTGGCCATCAGCGATAATGGATGTGGCATGGACAAGGAGACCCTGGAACAGATTTTTGAACCGTTTTTTACCAGTAAAGGAGCAGGCGAGGGTACAGGCCTTGGGCTATCGATGGTGCATGGCATTGTCAAACAGAATAATGGATTCATCAACGTCTATAGCGAACCTGGAAACGGATCGACCTTTAGAATCTACCTGCCACGGGATACGGGTCAGTCGTCTGTCGTAAATCTTCAGGAAAAGGCTGAGCAATACCCTCTGGGACATGGAGAAACAGTGCTGGTGGTGGAGGACGAACCTGAACTCCTGGATCTGGACAAAAAGATACTGGAAAAATT
>PHBN01000360.1 GCA_002840635.1 Deltaproteobacteria bacterium HGW-Deltaproteobacteria-1 | reverse complement strand
GTGAATGGCATTGGCGATTATTTCCTTGCCGGAACCGGACTCGCCTGTGATCATCACGGTCGCTTCCGTTGCCGCAACCTGCGCCACGGTTTCCAGAAGTCTGACCATGGCCGGACTCTGCCCGATCATGTTGCGCCGATCGAATTTCTCGCCCAACCTCTCTTTTAAAGAATCATTTTCTTTTTTCAGCAGACTGTGCTCCGTCGCACGTTCAATCACGATCTTCAATTCATCAAAATCCAACGGCTTGGTCAGGTAATCGTAGGCGCCTTTTTTCAGCGCGCTGACTGCTGTTTCCACCGAAGCATAGGCTGTCATGATAATCACCGGAACGGTCGGACTAATCTTCTTAATCTGTTCCATCGCTTCGATACCGGAAACCTTCACCATCCGGATATCCATAAGAATCAAATCAAATGATCGTCTGCCGACGGCTTCAACCGCCCCGGCACCGTCATCCGCTTCGGAAATACGATACCCCCAGCCGCCCAGCAGTTTTTTCAGCATCACACGATGGGCCGCATCATCATCCACAATTAAAATTTCGAGCTCTTTTTTCATTGTTTCATTCTCCCTTGCCGATAAATAAGCGCAGCGTGACTTTTGTGCCTGATCCTGCTTTGCTCTCCATACGGACAATGCCGCCATGTGCATCCATGATTTTTTGCACAACCGCCAACCCTAAACCGGTACAAACCGTCACGTCCATATTATCTTTTTGTGCTGCCAACTCTACCGACAGCCGGCCGCCGTCCGGCATGGCCGACAAGGCGTTTAAAAAGACATTGAGCAACACCTGCTTTATTTTGTCCGGATCAATATCCGCCGGTGGCAAATCTTCATCCGCCTGAATGTCAATTGCAACGGCATTCTTCCGGGCTTCGGCCTCTACCAGCCTGATCGTGTGCTTCACTAAATCCGTCATATTTGTCGGTTCTTTTTTCAATGTAAGCGGCCGGGCAAATTCAATGAGTTGGCTGATAACGCGATTGAGTCTTTCCGTCTCCGCAATCATAATATCCGCCGTTTCTTCGTCTTCTTTATTGCCGGACAGCTTTTGCCTGAAGTAAACTGCAAAGCCTTTAATGGAACTGAGCGGGTTCCGTATTTCATGGGCCACTCCGGCAGCAAGCGATCCGATGGCATTGAGATGACGGCTGCGGGCGACTTCCTTCTCCATCTGCCTGATTGCCGTCACGTTCCGCGCAAGCAGGATTTTGCCTTCCGGAACATCGTCACCAGAAAATGCTGCCGCAACGGCTTCCCACACCTGATTGCCTTCTTTTCCAGAAGGAAGGGTAATGTCCTCTTCAACGGGCATGTGCTTCACCAGCGCTTCTGAAAAAACCGTCACGCGGGAAAGAGAAGAACGCGTCAGGCGATAGGCCTGCACCAGGAAAAGGGACACAATGGCGAGAGATCCAATCAGCACAAGAACAACTGCCCTCAGTACAATCCTAACGGTGTCTTCCCGCGATGCTTTTTCGATTTTCTCCATATTGAAGCCGACAAAGACAATTAAAGGGCGACGATCTCCATGAACACTATCAGGCAGCCCGGGGGAAAATCCACGGTAAACCTCAAACGTGCCGGCACCTTCGGGATTGGCCGTCTGCCGCCAGCGGATTTCTCTGCTTTGGGCAATCTTTTTCACATCCAGGTCCAGACCGTATCGCCTGCCCATCATGGAAGGGTCGCTGTCCGCCAGGATCCGCCCCTCGCCGTCCGTTACTATCAAATAATCAATATCCGGTTGCTGGGCGGTTTCCATAAGCAGCTTTTGAAGATAAAACTCATCCTCTTTCCGATCCGGCAGATCACGCAGTGCAGCCTCAAAAGACCGGATAAGTGTATCGCCTTTTTCAACAAAAAGGATAACCGCCTCATCTTTTCTCTGCTGAGACTGCATAAATATCATCATGCCCAGAATCACGGCCAAAACAGCAATCGCACTGACCACAACCCAGACGGAAATATCAAATCGTTTTTTTTTCATCATTTTTCCCCGCCTGTTTCATACCACGGCATAATTTGGATACAATTGGCCCATCTGGATACGTAAATTGGATATCTATTATCCATGCAATGGTGGTAAAAGGCAAATTCTATTTGTCTTGTTTCATATAATACCATAGAAATACGATGGCTTACCATCACTGGCACGCGCTTTGCTGATCTTACGTATAACAAGTGAGCAATAACTATACAAAGAAGGAGATAAGCTATGAAAAAGATTGCTTTAGCATTAACAGCGGCTGTGCTGGGTTTGCTGCTGACGTCTCAGGCATTTGCCTGGGGGCCCGGCCCGGGCAGGGGAAATGGACTGTGCCGGAACGCAGGCCTGGAAAACTTGAATTTAACCGACAGTCAAAAGACAAAAATCGAAGCGATACAAAATGAGCACTACAAGGTAACAAGACCCTTGCGGGAAAAGATTTTTGACAAATCGGTGGAACTGCGCAGACTCTGGCTCCAGACCAATCCTGACAGGAATAGGATTACAGCAGCACAAAAAGAATTGAGGACGCTCCGGGATGAAATTCAGGACAGGCAAACCGCCCTGAAGTTTGATATCCGCAAAGTGTTGACGGCCCAGCAAAATGAAAAGCTGGCTAACTCGGGCTGGGGAAGGGGCCCCGGTTTCGGACCGCGCGGTGGTATAAGAGGCCGTGGCGGATACGGACGAGGGCAGGGACCCGGTCCCGGATTAGGCATGGGTATGTGCTACTGAAGCCAAAGCACACGTCCCTCCTTGGAAAGGGGAGCCCTCGGGTTCCCCTTTTTTCATGCCGATGTCCCGGAATCAAAGTCGTATTTGATCCGACATACGAATTCAGATTAAGTATTTTAAAAAAAATATTTTGACAACATTCAAGTTTTGCATTAATAGAATAATCAAATTAACTAATTTGTTTGTAGAGAACAACAAATGATCAGCTTCATGACCATAATGATTACGGCAAGCGCACTTCTTTCCCTGCTTCTGGGTCTTGCGTTGCTGGGCCTGCTGCTTAAGGCCTCCTGCCCGTCGTCTTTAGGTCGTCAC
>PHBN01000047.1 GCA_002840635.1 Deltaproteobacteria bacterium HGW-Deltaproteobacteria-1 | reverse complement strand
CGGCCATGGCGCTGCAATTACAGACGGACAAGAAGCGGACCTTTTGCATTGCCGATAAGCGTGAGTTTGAGTCCAAAGCGATTGAACATAACAGGCGCCAGAAACCAAAACACGAACCGGACTTCGACGAAGGCTATTTCGACCGCGGCCATGAGCCGATTTACAAAACCTCAACCGCCCGGTTCATCACCTTTACCACCATCGAAAACATCTGCCGCAAAGAGATCAGACGCCTGCTGGAAGAATGACGAAATGATGAGAATATCTGAAATCAGCAGGAACAGTGAAGAAAGTGAAGTAGCATTCATGCCCTCTGCAGGTTTGTCTGTGAAAAGAATCTCAGATAAACGTTTGCCAAAGATGAACCCTGCCGGAAAATCCCTGGATGCGGTTTGAAATAGTTAAAGAATTCATGGATCAAATATGTTAAAAACATCCCCGGATTAAGATTCTTTTGTAATAGCCTTATTCGATCTGCAAGAGTCTGATTTCCGGAGGTGTTAAGACTTGATTTGCCGCAAGCGTTTTATTTTATTGTTAATGGTCTGGTGCGTTTTGATTTTTGAGGGTAAAGCTCTCGGGCTTAGCTGCGGGACATTTAACTACCCGAAATGCGGAGGCCAGGATTATCAGTTTGCAGGCGGTTTCAATCCACAAAAGGGTTTCGGCGGTTTCGGCGGCGGAGCATGCCGCGCCTCGCGCACACCGGTGATCTTTGTTCACGGCAATGGTGATCGGGCGATCAACTGGGATTCACCCGCAAATCACAACGGGACGCCGGCCCGCTCAGTCTATCAGGAATTCAAAGCGCGCGGCTACAATGACTGCGAGCTTTTTGGCATAACCTACTTGTCACCCGCGGAGCAAAGGTCTCCCGGAACCAATTACCATAACCCCCGAAAGTACGATATCATTATCGCGTTTATTGAAGCCGTCAAAAACTACACGGGTAAAAAAGAGGTAGATATTGTGGCGCACTCGCTGGGCGTGTCCATGACGCTGGCCGCCCTGACCTATGAGGATAATCTTCATGGCGGGGAAAAAGGCTGGGCCGGTGTTCGGCGGTTTGTCAATATAGCGGGGGGCATTCGGGGGCTTCCTTCTTGCCTTGCTGCGGGATTCAGCAATCCTTATCTTGCCACCTGCGGTTCTCAAAATGTTTTCAATAAATATATTTTCGGTTTTTACCCGGATTCACGGTCGGCCATGGGATTCAACCGTTGGACCGGGGCAGAAGGGCCGATGAGTCTGAGGCTTATGCCGGTGTACCATCCGGAAACAATATTTTATACACTGCATGCCGGATATCATGACCAGATTCACTGCACGACGACGCAGGGATATCGAAGCTGCAATGAGGGAGCTCTGTTTGAAAAATCTGAAAATGTCCGTGCCCAGTTGAACATCGGAGCAGGTCAGAAAGCACGGAAAGGGAATTTCAACTTTTACGAGTGGCGACCCGAAGCCCTCTCCGGAGGTGATGCCGACGGTGTGGGTCATTTCAAGGCGAGGAATAACGCAGGGCCGATCCTTTATGAAATGCTCAACACCGACTGTTCAGGGATCCGCTGCACAGGTTCATACACCGGCGGGCCGGTGACACAGTAGCGTGGAAAAGAAGGAATGATTCCGGCTTTGACATCAAAAGAAATCCGGAGATAAAGATAAAAATGTTCAAGCCTTATCATCTGTTTACATATAACGTCCGCGACGATGATGGCGTC
Organism: Deltaproteobacteria bacterium HGW-Deltaproteobacteria-1; assembly: GCA_002840635.1. GTDB lineage: Bacteria > Desulfobacterota > Syntrophia > Syntrophales > Smithellaceae > UBA8904. Next base: position 13,585 of record PHBN01000047.1, on the reverse strand, counting down.
AGGGTGCAAAGTGTCAGGACTGCCGATCCGTTGACCCTCATTGCTCATCGCGGCGCTTCTGCCTATTATCCGGAAAATACGATTACCTCGTTTGAGGGGGCTATTGCTATGGGTGCGGACATGGTGGAACTCGATGTTCAGTTGACGCTCGATGGCGAAGTCGTTGTTTTTCATGATGAGGACATAACGCGTTGCACGAATGGCCGGGGAAGAATCGCTGACTATGCTCTTGTCAATTTGAAAAAGCTTGATGCGGGAAGCTGGTTTGATAAAAAGTTCAGCGGGGCGGAAATTCCTTTGCTGACCGATGTGCTGAGCCTCTGCAAAGACAGGATTGCCGTTAATATCGAAATTAAAACCGAAGCGGTGAGAGATACGATTCAAGGCGGAATTGAAGAAAAATGTCTGAAGATAGTCAATCAGATTGGACTACAGGATCATGTTGTGTTTTCCAGTTTCGATCCCCGCGCTCTCAGGCATCTCAAGCATCTTGACCGGGAGGTGCCGATATCCGTATTGTTTGAAAAAAAATTTTATGATGCGCGGCTGCCTTCCGAAATAGTCATTTCACTGGCTGGGAATGCGTTCAACTGCTCCCGACGCGAGCTCAATAAGACATGGCTTGCCGATTTGAAACAGCACGGTATTCCGGTCAATGTCTACACAGTCGATGATGAAATATTTATGAAGCGCTTACATGCCCTGTGCGTGGACGGCATCTTTACGAATAAACCGGATATTTTAAGGACGGTCCTGGATGGTTTACGGCAAAACCGGAAAATAGGGGGCGAGAACAAAACGTGAAATGAATATGGAAGAAAACAGTGCCTTTAAAGAAAAAATGCTTTCCGCGCCGCGCAGCCCCGGTGTCTACCTTATGCTCGATGAACGGGCCAGGGTGATCTATGTGGGCAAGGCCAATGACCTGAAAAGCCGCGTCGCCTCTTATTTTACAGGAAGGGACACGCGGCCGATGGCGCCGTTTTTGATGGCGCGGGTCCATGATATTGACTTCATCACGACGACCACGGAAAAAGAAGCGCTGATTCTGGAAAACAATCTGATCAAGAAACACCGTCCGCGCTACAATGTCATCTTGCGGGATGATAAAACATACTACCACCTGTCCCTGAATCCAAAGGAACCCTATCCGCGTCTGCAATTGGTGCGCAAAAGGCTGAATGATGACGCCCTGTATTTTGGTCCGTATCCTTCAGGGATGGCGGCAAAGGAAACCCTGCGGTTTGTTCAGCAGGTTTTCCCCCTGCGTACCTGCCGCAGCCGGCATTTTCAATTACGCACCAGGCCTTGCCTTGAGTATCAGATCGGACGGTGTCTTGCGCCCTGGCTGATATCCGATTTGAAAAAGCAGATGGAAGAAGCGGCGCAGGACTTAAATTACGAGGAAGCGGCGCGTCTGCGAGACCGGATCCATTCGCTTGAACATGCCCTGGAAAAGCAAAATGTGGATTGGGTCGGCATTGGAGACCAGGATGTGCTCGGTTTCTGGGTTGATCAGGATGTTTATCAATTCTGCATCCTGTTTGTGCAAGGCGGTAAGTTGCTGGGCAGCAAATCCTTTACTCCCGTGAAAACGCAAGCGGATAAAGGAGAAATTATTTCTTCGGTGTTGAAACAGTACTACGACAGTTCCAATATACCGGATGAAATTATTCTTCCCGATCATCTTCCCGATGAAAAGGTAATAGCAGAGTGGCTGGCAGACCAGAAAGAAAAAAAGGTACGGCTTACGGTTCCCGTGCGTGGCGTAAAAAAAGCGCTTCTCGAGATGGCCGCCGCCAACGCTCGTGAGCTTCTGACGTCGGACCGGAAAAAAGAAGAGCAGAAAACCACGGTAATGAGGATTCTGCAGGAAAAATTGTCTTTGACGAAACTGCCGCGGCGGATAGAATGCTACGATATCTCCAATATCAGCGGTAAAAACGCTGTAGGGTCGATGGTGACATTTCAGGACGGGGACCCGGACAAATCAGGATACAGACGTTTTCGCATCAAGGCCGTTGACCAGCCGGATGATTACGGCATGATGCGGGAAGTACTGAAGCGGCGGTTTGCCGGCGATGACGCCCTTCCCGATCTGGTGGTTGTAGACGGCGGCAAGGGTCAGCTCAATATTGCGCTCTCTGTCCTGAACGAATTAAAAATAAAACTGGATGTGATCGGACTTGCCAAAGAAGAACGGGGCAGTTGGAGAGCGAAAAACAAAACCGGGGGGAAAGTGGTCGGAAACGAGGATCGCGTGTATCTGCCCCGACGGAAAGACGCCGTTTATCTTTCGTCACGGCCGGCGGCCCTGTCGCTTCTACAGCGTGTCCGGGATGAGGCTCACCGATTTGCCGTAAGTTATCACCACCGGCTGAAACAAAAAACGGATTTTCGTTCCATTCTGGATGCGATTCCCGATATCGGCAGTAAACGCAAAAAAATCCTGCTGACGCATTTTGGTTCCGCAAGTCAGGTGCAGAAGTCATCCCTTGAAGAATTGCAACGGATACCGGGGATTGGCAAGGACTTGGCGGGAAAAATTTATTCTTATATGAGAAAAGAAAAATAAGATTGTGAGTTTTTATGAGTTTGCTGACAATATTTGTGCTGGCGATTGGCCTTGGTGTGGATGCCTTTTCCGTGGCCATCGGTATCGGCGCGGTGAATAAGACCAGGTCGTGGCTTCCGGTTGTTCGTTTATCCTTTGCTTTCGGTATTTTTCAGTTTGTTATGCCGCTGATCGGCTGGCTGGCCGGTTCAACGGTTGTGGGGCTGATTGAAAATTTTGATCACTGGATTGCCTTTGGCCTCCTGGTTTTGATCGGCGGAAAAATGATCCGGGAGGGATTTGAAGAAGAAAACGACGGGGAAAGAGAAGATCAGACGCGCGGTTGGCCGTTGCTGCTGCTTTCTGTTGCCACAAGCATTGACGCGCTGGCCGTCGGGTTCAGCATCTCATTATTGAAAACACCCGTTTTGTTTCCGGCAGTGATTATCGGTGTTGTCTGTTTTATCATGACGGCGGTCGGTATGATTTTCGGAAAAGGTCTGGCAAAAATCTTCGGCAGGAAAGTCGAGATCCTGGGAGGACTCGTTCTGATTGCGATCGGCGTAAAGATACTGATTGAACATATATGATAGAGGCGAAAGGGAAAAGGAATGACTGCCATGTTTTATCAAATCATCAAAGCCGGGAAAGATGAAATCGGTTTGGTATGGAACAGAACCGATGGCAAACCGCAAATCGAAGCTGTTTATTTGCCTGGCAAAGAAAAGATGGCAAGAAGAATTGTAAGAGATTTTTCTGCCATACATCAAACGCCGCACGCCATTTCCGACGGCATTGATCAGACCATCATGGATTTATATGAAGGCAAAAAAAAGAAGTTTGATTTGACCCGTCTGAATTTAAAACGTCTTACGACGTTTTCAGCCAGCGTATTAAAACAGGCTTTCAAAATACCTTGCGGGAAGGTGGCTACGTATTCCGGTCTGGCGGCAAGCACCGGACATCCCGGTGCGGCCAGGGCAGTCGGTACGGTGATGGCAAACAATCCCTTTCCCATCATCATTCCCTGCCATCGTGTGATCAGGGCCGACGGAAAGATCGGCCAGTACGGCGGCGGCAAGCAAATGAAAAGGGAACTTCTTGAAAGGGAAGGGGTTATATTTGGCCCACAGGGGATTGTTCCAGGAAAATACATTTGGTTTTGAACCGTCGATAACGATTGATTTTCATCTTTATAGTCATTATACTTTCACGCACGATGACATATTAATGAAACGCAGCACTGTACATTGCAATATCAGCAGATAATAACGATCAAACGGAAGGATGTTCAGAACTTTTCATGAACCGACGTGTTCACATACCGCATGCTGCTATTACGATCGTCACATTTCTGTTCCTGGGGATGGTCACAGGTGTTCTCTTGTTTGCGGTGGTGGATGCCCGGGCCGAGACGACCGCTGAGGAAGGCTGTCCTCGCATAGGTCTGGTCCTGAGCGGCGGCGGTGCGCGGGGCATGGCTCATGTAGGGGTGATCCAGGTTCTGGAAGAAATGAAGATCCCCATTTCCTTTATTGCCGGAACCAGCATGGGGGCGATCGTTGGCGGTCTTTATGCCGCAGGTATGTCGCCTGCCGAGATGGAAAAAGTTGTCACCAGCATGGAATGGAACGAGGCGTTCAAAGATAAACCTCCTCCCAGCGAGCTGACCTTCCGCCGGAAAAAAGATGCCGTCGAGTATCTGATCGACATTGATCTGGGTTTTAAAAATGGAAAGTTTCAGATTCCCAAAGGCCTCCTTCAGGGGCAGAATCTGAACCTGATATTAAAATCACTCCTTTTTCATACAGAGGGAATTGACGACTTCGATAAGCTGAATATTCCCTTTCGGGCTGTCGCTACGGATATTGAAACCGGTGAAGCTGTCATTTTAGGGAAAGGAGAACTGGTGAAAGCGATCCGGGCCAGTATGTCCATTCCCGCCCTTTTTGCACCTGTTGAAATTGACGGCAAGATGCTGGTGGACGGCGGCATCGCTAATAATATGCCGATCGACATTGCCAGGCAAATGGGCGCAGATATTGTGATTGCCGTTGATATCAGTACGAAGCTGAGCAGCCGTGATCAACTGACATCCTCGATTGAAATTACCGACCAGCTGACAAACATTTTAGTTCAACGCAATACCACCAGCCAAATCAAGAGACTGCGTGCAGAGGACATCCTGATTACTCCGGACATGGAAAACATCAGCAGCGGTGATTTTTTCAAGGCCATTGAGGCGGTCAGGGTCGGCCGGAAAAAAGCCGAAGAGATGAAGCCGCATCTTGCCCGTTTTACAGCGGCAGATGCTGATTACCTGGCCTATCTGAAAGTCCAAAGGCACATAGACAGGGAAATGCCGGTTATTGACAGTGTGGAAGTGGTCAATAAGACATCACTCCCGACCGGCCTGATTGATGCGCAAATAGATATAAAACCGGGTACGAAACTCGACTTGTCTCAGCTGAAAAGAAACATTAATCGTATCTACGCATCTTTGAGCCGCTGGAAAAATCATGGGGACCGAATTATTTTCGCTTTGGTTTGGGGATGGAAGATAGTTTCAAGGGATCGAGCAAATACGCTCTGACCGCAAAGTTTACAAAAACAGCCATTAATCGCCTGGCAGGTGAGTGGAGCACAGAAGTGCGCATTGGCGAAAACGCCAGAATTCTTACCGAATATTATCAACCGATTGATGAATCACTCAGTTACTTTGTTGCCGTAAACGCCGGATACCGCATCAGAGACTTTAATGACTACAATGAAGACGGCGATGTCACCACGCAATACCGGTCACACTCCGTTCATGCAGGTCTGGACGTGGGGAGGCAATTCGGCAACTGGGGAGAACTGCGCCTGGGCATTAACAGGGAATACGGTAGTGTCAGGGTTCTGGTTGGCGATTACACGGGGACGGCCGAATATTATAACAGGGAAATGAACTTTATGGCCGTCATACCGGTCTGGCCCGTCTTGTGGTTTACAGGGAAATCGGCTCTGCCGGACTTGGTGCGCTCACCATGCCGTTGTATATAGGCATGTCTGCGGAGACAGGAAATGTCTGGAATAAAAGAGCGGACATTAATTTCGATTCTTTGATTCTGGCAGGCAGCGTTTTTATCGGCACAAAAACCTTCCTCGGTCCGATTTATCTTGCCTACGGCCAGGCCCAGCGCAGCCATTCGTCGGTTTATCTTTACCTTGGCCAGCGTTTTTAATTCCGCTCTCGCAGGACGAACGTTAATTCTTTACAGATTGCTGCGCTATAATAACGTTCATTTCATACCTGACAACTTGCTGCGAGGTGGTTGATTGTGTCCCGCATGAACCCGGCATTTTTGGAAGAAAGACGGGTTGATCTGAAGAAACACCTTCGTAAGCCCTCGTAATCTTAATAGGATGCAAACATGAACGATCATTTTTCCGGAATGTAAAACAATCGGGAACTTTTTGTTGTTTTCATTTGTCTAAACACTAAAATCGTAAAAAGCGATGTATTTCGCGAAGGAGGTTTCTTATGAAAAGAGCGGGATTCTGGTTGCTGGCATTTTGTGCTTTGCTTTCTATTTTGTTTGCACAGCAATCATTTGCTCAACAGCAAGAGGGGGAAGACAGAACGTTGTCCCCGTATTTCTTTGTTAACAGCAATAATCCGGATGCGGACAGGCTGCCTTTGAAATCCACAAAAGCGTCGGTCAATATTTCCGGTGTTATTGCGGATGTGCTGGTGACTCAGGTTTATAAAAACGACGGCCGTAACCCGCTGGAAGCCGTTTATGTTTTTCCAGCTTCCACACGCGCCGCTGTTTACGGTATGAAAATGACCATCGGGAAGAGAGTCATTGAGGCAAAGATTAAAAAGCGTGATGAAGCGCGCCGGGAGTATGAGCAGGCACGCGACGCGGGGAAAAACGCTTCACTATTGGAGCAGCAGCGTCCCAATGTCTTTCAGATGAATGTTGCCAACATCATGCCGGGTGACGAAATCAAGGTGGAGCTCCGTTACACGGAACTGCTTGTGCCGACGGATCACGTGTATGAATTTATGTATCCCACCGTCGTGGGTCCGCGCTATTCCAATCAAAAGGCCTCAGACGCATCGTATTCTGAACGCTGGGTCGAAAATCCCTACCTTCATCAGGGTGAATTATCCGCCACCACTTTTGACATAGCCGTGGAAATCAACGCTGGAATGCCGATTAAAAATTTATTCTGTTCTTCGCACAAGGTGAAGGCGGTGTATGAGAATCAAACAATGGCAAAGGTCTCTCTGGATAAGGCCGAAGCCCATGGCGGAAACCGTGATTACATCCTGCACTATCGGCTTGATGGCGATAAAATTCAGACGGGCCTTTTGCTTTTTCAGGGTGTCCGCGAAAACTTTTTTGTTCTCATGACACAGCCGCCAAAAAGAATCACAAATGCCGGAATCCCGGGGCGAGAGTATATCTTTATCGTGGATGTGTCGGGGTCAATGCACGGATTTCCACTCAACATTTCCAAAAAGCTGCTGTCCGATCTGATTGGCAATCTGCGGGCGACGGACAGATTCAATGTTCTGCTCTTTTCCGGCGGTTCCTCCTTGATGGCCGAGGAGTCCCTTCCGGCAACGAAGGAAAACATTCAAAGAGCCGTCGATACAATTGAACGCCAGCAGGGCGGCGGAGGAACGGAGCTGCTGCCTGCGCTCAAGCGCGCCTTGTCGCTTAAAAAGAAAGACGGCTTTGCAAGGACGGTTATTATTGTGACCGACGGATATGTCAGCGTCGAAGAGGAAGCATTCGACCTGATCCGCAACAATCTGAATAACGCCAATATGTTTGCCTTTGGCATAGGGTCCAGTGTCAACCGTCATCTCATTGAAGGGATGGCACATGTCGGCATGGGTGAACCTTTCATTATTACCAAGCAGGAAACAGCGCCTGTTCAGGCTGAGCGTTTTCGCAAAATGATCCAGTCCCCTGTTCTAACGCAGGTCAAAGTCAGGTTCAGTGGTTTCAATGCTTACGATGTAGAGCCGCTGTCTGTTCCTGATGTGCTGGCCGAACGGCCGGTGCTGGTTTTTGGTAAATGGCGCGGCAATACCAGCGGTACGGTTACAATAAGCGGCGTGGCAGGAGCAGGCAGATATTCAGAATCGATAAAAGTGGAAAATTACAAAGCATCCAATGACAATACCGCCCTGAAATATCTCTGGGCCCGTCACCGAATCACACTGCTTTCTGATTACAACAAACTTCGTAATGATGACAAGCGGGTTAAGGAAATTACCGAACTGGGCCTGAAGTATAATTTATTGACCGCTTACACGTCCTTTGTCGCCGTTGATAACGAAGTGCGCAACGTGAATGGAAAATGGACAACGGTAAAACAGCCGTTGCCTTTGCCCGAAGGCGTTTCGGACCACGCGGTCGGTTCTCCCGGACCTTATCCAGCAGCACCGGTTGCTCAAAGGGGCTGGGGGGTGGGAGTGATGATGAAAAGCCGAATGAGCGAAGATAAGCTGGCGGTGCGGGAGACAGAGGTTCCTGAAAAAAAAGGTGAGGCGCAGAAAATTAGATTTACTGATGTTGTGTCCGAAAAAGGTTTGACGAGCGATGAAATTTCCAATGTTTTACAGGCGCAGACGGGTGACATCAAAAAATGCCTGGCCGGTCTCAAAACGACCGGAACGATAAAGCTCCGTTTCACCGTCAATCATGACGGTACGGTGAAAAAGGCAGAGATCATTTCCGGTACCATTGCCAATTCCGGATTCTGGCAATGTGTGATGGACCGGATGAAAAAATGGGCTTTCCCGGCAACGAAAAACAAAAAAGAAGTCACCGTGACCCTGTCGATTGTCATTTCATGATGGTGATGTTCGGGACTGTCCTTAAGGGGACACGACGGCGGATGAATCCGGTACGGTGATAAAACTTCGACAATGGTTCTTCAGCCGGGGGGTGGATGTTACCTCCCCGGCTGAAACGGTTTTCAGACATTTTTGCCTTTTTAAAACGAGCAAAAAATTTCTTTAATGTCTCTCCTGGTTAACCCGCTTGCAAAAACCTGAGCCAGCTGAAGTGCTTTCGGTTTTTCAGGTAAGACCTTTCGTGATCATGATTGTATGCCTCTCTTTCAAAAGAGATGTTCCGATAAGCACTCCCTTTGCAGAATAGTCGAATCAGCCATTCGAAGAAATACCATAAATAAAAGAATATATAGAGCATTTCCTTCATTTGCGCTGTGTGGATGGCCTCATGAATCACTGTTTGGCGATTGATTTTCAGGCCCTTGGGAACAATCAAAATCCCGAACAGGTTAATTGCGTCAATTTTCTTCAGTGGAACAAGCTTTGTGGTTATGATGATCATATTTCTTTGATAACGTTATTTGTCAGGGTTCCTATGTTTTCAATTTCAATGCTTATGACATCTCCTGCCTGAAGAAACAACGGCGGCTGGCGGGTGAACCCGACGCCTTCCGGTGTGCCCGTTAAAATCACGGTGCCCGGAAGCAGGGTCATCGCGCAACTCAGATTGCTGACAATGGTCTGGATGTTGAAGATCATTTCCGATGTTCTGGCATCCTGGACAGTCCGTCCATTAAGAATAGCACGGATCACCAGGTCGTTCGGATTGTCAATCTCGTCTTTGGTAACAATCCAGGGGCCCAGAGGGCAGAATGTGTCAAAGCTTTTTCCTCTGGCCCATTGCCCCTTCTGTTTGTCAAATTGCCAATCCCGTGCGCTGACATCATTAGCGCACGTATAACCGAAAATATGATCCATGGCCATGGCGGGCTTTACGTTCTTCGCAGATGTACCAATCACAATGGCCAGTTCCGCTTCGTAATCAACCATATCCGATCCCGTTAAGGGCAGCACGACAGGATTGTTATGCCCTGTGATACTGCTGGTTGCTTTGATGAACAGGATCGGTTGATCCGGACAGGACATGGCGGTTTCATCGCCGTGTTTTTTATAATTGATGCCCAGCGCAAGAATATTAACCGGTATAACAGGTGGAAGCCACTGGCTGATCTTCTCCTCCCGGGAGGTGATTTTGTAATCACCCAGAACATCCCCTTCAATGATTCTCGCGCAATCAGGCCGGTCTGGGGAAAAGACACCGTATAACACTTCTTTGTCGGCTGAGGCAAAACGGATAATTTTCATTTACCTGAACTCCTTTGCAGGGATATTCATAGGAGTGCTGTCATTTTGTAGCATGGCCCGTCGTTGAAATCAACCACCTGGCAATAAAGCACGGAGAATTAACGCTCGTCGGGCGTGGGCGGGAATCAACTCATCACATGAATAAATAGCCCTTGTCATCAGGGATGTTTTTCCTGTATAAATTGCCATCGTTGCTTTGCGATTTGTTCAAAGAACAGGGATTAAAACATGACGGATATTCTCGAGTACATCGGCACGTGGTCAGTTCTCAAATGGGTGGTTCTGGTTTTGGTTGCCGGGTTTATCGGCCAGTTCGGCAGAATGCTGGCCGAAGCCATGATCGCGAGAGTGCGCCTCCGCCGCGCCAGACGAGATTCATCCCTGCCGCCGGATGATCAACAAAGACAGGAAACTATAGCCGTTGCTGCCACGGAAACGTCTGCCCCGGAGCTGCCCGCCAGAGTGGCTGCTGATGTGGAAGTCCCGGATAAGAAATCGTTGAAGGCAATGGCCAAGGCCCGGAAGAAAGAGGCGAAAAAGAAATCACTCTAGTCATGAACGGGTGGGAGTCCGGACTGGCCTTCAAGGTCGGGGTGTTTTTTGCTTCCTGCGTAGAGCTCATATTCAAGCAGTCGGCACTCGATTTCACCGTTGTAGAATGTCATCCTTCTTTTTGTGCGTAGCCCAACTTTTTTGATCATTTCCAGATTGCCGGTGAAAATATAGCCACGGTAGCCCCGGCTGATGCTTTTGAACCAGTCGCCGCAGCCCTCGTAAAGCGATTCCAATCGTTGCAAAGTGCCGGGACTGCTGCTTTTGTGAACAAGATCTGCGGCCTTGCGGATAATAACTTTTTGCCCCGGTGCGATCTCTTTCCTGTGGGGCGTGTGTTGTGTTTGGATTTTCAAAGGTTCCATGCGCTCCCCATAAGGGGGATTCATCATGATGATGCCGCCTCCTCCCGGTATCGGTGTTTTTTCAAACGGACAGGTTATAAATTCAATGAGGTGGTCCACACCTGCCGTTTTGGCATTAAGGCCTGCCGCGTGCACGGCTGCCGCGTCAATGTCCGTGGCGACAATCTTTGACGGTAATTGTTTAGATGATCTGTTGCGGGCTTTTTTGCGTAATTCCTGCCAGAGTTCATTAGGGAAATCTTTAATATACATAAATCCGTAATTGTTGCGCCCAAGGCCCGCCGCACGATTAAGAGCGATCAGCGCCGCTTCGATGGCCAGGGTGCCGCTGCCGCACATCGGATTGACGAAGGGTGTCCTGCCCTGCCATCCTGTGGCCAGGATCAGGGATGCAGCAAGGGTTTCCTGCATTGGTGCCGCCAGTGGAATCTTGCGATACCCCCTGAGCGACAGGCGATCACCGGAGGTGTCGATATAAACCATTGCCTGATCATTTCGCCAATAGACGTGGATGACGGCCTTGTCCTTTTCCGGACCCGAATCGGGCCGGATGCCACTTTTGTCCCGGATCCGATCGACAATCGCGTCCTTGGCCTTGAGGTTGGCAAATCGCGAATCGGTTACCAGGGGATTATCGACGACGGATGTCACACAGACATAAGCGTTCGGACCTGAGTCGTGCAGAAGCGTTTCCCATGGAATGGCGTTGATGCGTTCATATAGTGTGCCGGGAGAGATGACTTTGAATATTTGCAGTTGATACAGGACGCGCTGAGCCGTGCGCAAATGAAGGTTGAGCAGCATCGTGTCTTCCAGGGTTCCTTCAGTTGACACGGCGGTGTCAATTTCGTGCAAAACCGGAAAGCCCAGCGCCTCGATTTCCGTCTTCAAAAAGGGCGTAACACCTTTCGGACAGGTTACCAGTATTCTGTTTTTCTTTTTCCAGATGGACATGGCCGGGCTTTAACATAGACCGGATGACTTGGCAATAATAATAACGTTTGTTCGTGAAACGCCATTTCAGATGAGGGCTGATGACCCGCATTTGACTAGGCGGCTTCCTCTTGGGGCGGGGCTTCTAAAAAGGGCGGCAATGGACATTGCAGGGCCAGTGCTATGACCCGCAGAAGCTCTCTTTCTTCCATGGTAACGTTCTGATCCCTGAAAGCGCAGTGGGCGCAGGCATCGATGACCGACTCCCTGATTTTAAAAGATGCTTCGATAAGACGGTTCAGCGCGTTGTTTACCCTTGCATAGGACACAATTTCCTCAAAATCAAAAACGGGCTTGCGTGCGGCCAGTTCCGGAATCCTCTCCAGGCCTGCGTGAAATGCATCCTCCGCCTTGGCTTTGTCGGTGGGATGTCCGGTGCAGGCCAGTGCCTGAAGAAGAACGACAATGTCCAGGCCAACCCTGGAAAAGGAGAAGATCGAGACATTTCGAAACAGCTCTTCCGAAGGGTTCAGATATTTCTCGAGAATCCACAAAACGGATAATTCAAAGAGGCTGACCCGGCTATCAGCATTTATGCAGGAATGAAGGATCAGCAGGAAATTTCTTTTTTCCATGCTCGTCAGGCCCCTGAGCGCCGGCATGGCCAGCTCAATGAGAGGAAGCCTGAGATTCTGCCGAAGACCTGATAATTGTCCTGCTGTTTTCTGAATGTTGTCCGTCTGACCCCGTAGGACCATCGCCCTTTCCAGAGAGGACATTTGCGAGCTGAGCAGTGCCGCGTCGTTATCCATCAGGAGGGCGTAAATGACGCAGGCGGCGCCCTGCGGGCTTTTGACGGTTTCGGAAATTTCTTCCGGTATGGAATCAAGAAATGCCCGACTCTGCTCGATATTTTCTTTTGAAGGATGGCCGACATGATTGACTACTTCCGCGGGGAGAATGGCCAGAAGAGGCGATCCGGGTGGAATTCGCAGGTCGGCCCCCCAGCGGTTGGTGCCCCAGAACGGGGTTTTGTACCGGGCGTCAGCAACAGGTCCGTCGTCCTTGATTTTGGGGAACTGACCGTCAAAGGAAGGGTCCAGAAGCCGTATTCGTTCGGCAAGCGGTGGGTGCGTTGCGAGAAAAGCAAACAGTTTATCCGGATGGCTCTCGCTGAAGAACAAATGGCTGGCCTGTCTGGCGCCGGGTGAGTTGATCTGAGAACCGAACGTGGAACCTCCGATTTTTTTCAGGGCGCCCGCCAAACCCAGAGGGTTGCGCGTGAACTGCACGGCGGATGCGTCCGCCAGAAATTCCTTCTGCCTCGATATAGCGCACTGCATCAACCTCCCCATAAACGTTCCAATATAACCGATCACGATCAGGCAAATCCCTCCTGCTATTACCGGCAATCCTAACCTGATAGAGAGGCGTCCCTTTGAGATAATTTCCCGGCCGACGATGCCCATGAACATGATGCCGAAAAGGATGCCGATTAATTGCACGTTGAGCCGGGAGTCCCCGTTTAAAAGATGACTGAACTCGTGGCCGATCACACCCTGCAGCTCATCACGGTTAAGTTTTGTCAGCGCCCCGCGGGTGACGGCCACTGCTGAGTCGCCGATCTCAAGCCCTGCAGCAAATGCGTTGATATTATTTTCCGAATCGATCACATAGACCTGAGGGACGGTAATGCCTGACGCAATGGCCATTTCTTCAACGACATTAATCAGACGGCGCTCGTCCTGATCGGTCGTTGCGGCGCTGATTTCCCGCCCGCCGAGCATTTCAGCTACAGCGCCGCCGCCTTTCTGCAGAGTGCTCATTTTGATCAGACTGGCGGCAAGAATGACGATGACAATGGCCATGGACATAAAAATAAAAAACGCCGGGTCGAAGAAAGTGAAAGCGGACAGTTTTTGCTGGTATCTTTGAGCCGCCTCGTAATTGATCAGCGTGTGAGCCTGGGTGGTGACATACAAATACCACGCAAAACGGATGGCCATGGTAGTGACT
>PHBN01000046.1 GCA_002840635.1 Deltaproteobacteria bacterium HGW-Deltaproteobacteria-1 | reverse complement strand
ACCGTAATCCCCAATCTTTCCAGATGGGCAATCAGGTCTTTGTTTTCCAGGCCAAGCTCCTTGGCCAACTCGTGCACTCGCTTTTTCGCCATTCCCGAAACTCCCTCAAATTAAATACTGGGTCCGTGAACTAAATTACTCTTTTTTATTACTGTTTGTTTCTTCGTCGATCAGCCTGATGGCTTCCGCAATCCACTCCGTGCTTGTTTTTTCGCCCACACCGGGAATCTCGGAAAGCGCTTCCGGCTCCATAGCGGCAAGCATCGCAATACTCTTGATGCCCTGCGCAAAGAGCTTTTCGGCCATTGCCGGGCCGATGCCGGGGATTTTGGTCAATGCTTTCTGGCCGTCTTCCTCCTTTTCGGCAGCCATGGTCTCGCTCTTCACGTCGATTTTCCAGCCGGTCAACTTGACGGCAAGGCGAACATTCTGACCGTTCTTGCCAATGGCGAGCGATAACTGGTCGTCGGGAACAATAACCGTCATCGCCCGGTTTTCCTCATCAACAAACACGCGGTTCACCTTGGCGGGAGACAGGGCGCTTGAAACATACTTTGCCGAATCCTCCGTGTAAGGGATGATATCAATTTTTTCTCCGCGCAGTTCCTGAACAACGCTTTGCACCCGGCTCCCGCGCATTCCCACACAGGCGCCCACCGGATCAATGTCCTTGTCTTTGGCCTTCACGGCAATCTTGCCGCGCTTGCCCGGCTCGCGGGCCACGCTGACAATGTCAATCAGGCCTTCTGAAATTTCAGGCACTTCCACTTCAAAGAGCGCCTTGAGAAAAGAGGGATGCGTTCGCGACAGAAGGATCTGCGCACCCTTCGTATTCTTCTTGACTTCAAAAAGATAGGACCGGATACGTTCGCCGCGTTTATAGGTTTCGCGGTGAATCTGCTCCGCGGGGGGAACCACACCCTCAGCCCGCCCCAGGTTCACAATGATATTGCCGCTCTCAAACCGCTGGACGAAACCGTTAATCAGCTCACCCTTGCGGTCTTTATATTCGTCATAGATATTATCGCGTTCCGCGTCTTTCACCCGTTGAATAATGATTTGTTTGGCCATCTGGACGGCAATCCGGCCAAAGGAACTCGTTTCGATTTTCATGCCGAGAGAATCACCCGGCTCCGCACCTTCATCGAGGGATTTTCTTGCTTCCTCTTTGGAAATTTGCGTTTCAGGATCGAGCACTTTATCAACAACCGTTTTAAACTGGAAAACTTCAATTTCTCCGACTTCGTCATTATAGTGGGCTTCAATATCAACATTCTGTCCCAGTTTTTTTCGCGCCGCCGTCATCATGGCGGCCTCGAGAGCTTCTGTAATAATGAGTTTGTCGATACCCCTATCCTTACCCATCTGTTCTATCAGACGTTTAAGCTCTTGAAACATTTACAAAATCCTCCATTTTCTCTCGGGCTGCAACTAATTTCAGCCTGCTTGCGTTTATTCTTGCTCCACAAGCCTTGCTGTTTCATCAACCAGGTTGGCTTTGACGATTTCTTCTTTCGGGATACTGAATACTTTGCCGGACGACTCAATCCGCACAATTCTTCTGCCGTTTTCTTCCACGTAATCCACCAGGATGCCCTGAAATTTCTTCGTGCCGTCGATCTTGATCCGGGTTTTGACTGCTAACGTGGCACCCTTGAACCGCTCAAAATCAACGTCGCGCGAAACGGGACGGTCGAGCCCCGGTGATGAAACTTCCAGCGTATAGGGACCGCGGGATAGATCATGAACATCCAGAACATCCCCCAGCTGATTACTGACCGCAGTGCAGTCGTCCAGCGAGACCCCGCCTTCTTTATCCAGAAAAAGTGCCGGAAGGCTGAAAATGGAGCGGGCGACCGGGCTCGAACCGGCGACGTCCAGCTTGGGAAGCTGACATTCTACCGCTGAATTACGCCCGCTCACGGCCTGAGACTTTTATTCAAGAGGCTTTATTTGTCAAGGAATTTCTCGACACGTGACTTCTTTACATACACCCTTTGTCTGTTCCGGATGCGGCAGCGGGCGCTGTAATGAAAAAATTAATATTAAAGTTTTTTAAAAACGTTTAACTGTGTTATACGAAAAACCATCAAAATAACGATGGATGAACAACCTATGGAACCTCTTAAAGGTTCGCAACGAAAATACCTGCGAGCGCAGGCGCACCATTTAAAACCGCTGGTGATCATCGGCACCAAAGGAGTGACCGACCAGCTTCTCGGCTCGGTTGATCTCGCCCTGAAGGACCACGAACTAATTAAAGTTAAATTCGGTGAATTCAAAGAAGCCAAAAAAGAAATATCCAAAGAAATCGCCGACGCTACCAAAAGCGAACTCGTCGGCCTGATCGGCAACATTGCCATCTTCTATCGGCCCTGTCCGCAGACGGAAAAAAGAAAAATTAAACTACCGTAGTGCCGGTGCTACCTTCTGGTTAGTTGCCGGTACTTGATCCGATGCGGCTGGCTGGCGGCGGCGCCCAGTCTGCTTTTGCGGTCTTCCTCGTATTCGGAATAGTTGCCGTCAAAGAAAAGAACTTTGCTGTCGCCTTCAAAGGCCAGAATGTGCGTGCAGATTCTGTCCAGAAACCAGCGGTCGTGGCTGATGACGACAACACAGCCTGCAAAACTCTCCAGTGCGTCTTCCAGAGCTCGCAGGGTGTTCACGTCCAGATCGTTCGTGGGTTCGTCAAGCAGCAGGACATTGCCGCCTTCCTTGAGCATCCGGGCCAAATGCACACGGTTGCGTTCACCGCCTGACAGCATTCCGACTTTCTTTTGCTGATCGGTGCCGGAAAAATTAAACCGTGATACGTATGCACGCGAATTGATCTGCCGGCTGCCGACGGCAATCATATCCTGCCCATCGGAAATCATCTCCCAGATGTTCTTTTCCGGATCAAGTGCGTCGCGGCTTTGATCAACATAGGCGAGTTTCACGGTATCGCCGATGCGGATCGTGCCGAAATCCGGTGTTTCCTGCCCCGTGATCATTCGAAAAAGCGTGGTCTTGCCTGCGCCATTGGGGCCGATCACGCCGACGATGCCGCCGGGAGGCAGGGAAAAAGTCATGCCTTCCACGAGCAGCTTATCACCATAGCCTTTGTTTACTTCTTTTGCTTCGATCACCAGGTCACCGAGGCGGGGGCCAGGCGCAATAAAGATTTCACGCGTGCCGGATTCCTTCTCCTGAGTTGTGCCCAGCAACTCTTCATATGCATTGATGCGCGCCTTGGATTTCGCGTGCCGTCCCTTGGGCGACATGCGGATCCATTCCAGTTCACGCTCCAGGGTTTTGATTCTTGCGCTTTCTGATTTTTCTTCATTCTTGAGGCGGTTTTGCTTTTGTTCAAGCCATGAGGAGTAATTCCCCTGCCAGGGAATGCCCTGGCCACGGTCGAGTTCCAAGATCCATCCGGCAACATTATCCAGGAAATAACGGTCGTGGGTAACGGCAATGATCGTGCCCTCATATTTTTGCAGATGATGCTCCAGCCAGGCAACGGATTCGGCATCCAGATGGTTGGTCGGTTCGTCCAGAAGCAGAATGTCGGGTTTCTGCAAGAGCAGACGGCACAGGGCGACACGGCGTTTTTCACCGCCGGACAGCACTTTGATCAGTGTGTCGCCTGAAGGGCAGCGCAGTGCGTCCATTGCCATTTCAAGTCGCGAGTCCATGTCCCATGCATCCAGCGCGTCCATTTTCTCCTGCAGGGCGGCCTGCCGGTCGCAGAGCTTCGTCATTTCCTCGTCCGACATTTCCTCGGCAAATTTTTCATTGACGACGTTGTATTCGTTGATCACATCCATTGTGGACTGTACGCCCTGCTCCACAATCTGGCGCACTGTTTTAGCGTCGTCCAGGCGCGGCTCCTGCTCGAGGTACCCCACCGTATAACCCGGGGAAAGAATAGTCTTGCCGATAAATTCATCATCTACCCCGGCCAGAATCTTCAGTAGCGAGCTTTTACCCGAACCGTTTAAACCGATTACGCCGATTTTCGCGCCATAGAAATAAGACAGATAGATGTCCTTGAGCACCGGCTTTTTTTCATAAACCTTGCTGACTCCGATCATGGAGTAAATTACTTTGTTTCCTTCATTCGCCATGGAACGTTGGTCCTCCGGAAGAACAGATCACCCCTAAATGTAGGGGAAAATATTCTGAATGATGATGTTGAAGTTGTCCTGAATCTTGTCATGGCCCTCGATCATTCCCATGTGCCCGGGTAAAAGCAGCTCGATATCGAGATCGGACAGTGTGACAATACTTTTTTTCAGCAGCGAGCCGTTGCCACCGGGAAAATCCGTGCGGCCGACATTCTGCTGGAAGACGACATCGCCGCAGAACAGGGCCTTCTTTACAGGCCAGTAGAGTCCGATAGAACCGGGTGTATGCCCTGGAATCGAAATTACTTTGAAGACCTGGTCGCCCAGCTCAAGCTTGCCGTCCTCCATCTGCATGTTGATCTGCATCTGCGGTACGGTGATACCGAAGAGACCGTAAAGTTCGCCGCCGACACCTTTCAGGAAATCCATTTCCTTACGGTGCAAGGCGATCTTTACTTTTTCCTGATCAAAAAGTTCGGAGCCCTGAAAGTGATCGGGGTGCGAATGCGTATTGATCACGTACTTAATGTCTTTCTTCTTGATGCCGTCATTGGCCATCTGATTGAGCAAATCGGGTAGATAGCGCGTCAGACCCGGATCAATAAGTGCCTGTACATTTCCGCCAATGTAGTAGCTGTTGCAGTTGTTGTCAAAGTAGTTTGCCCATTCGTAAATGTAAATGTCATCTCTATACTTCATTTCGGACCCTTTCCTCTTTCTATTGTTCTTATGATCTTGAATCTTTTGCCGCATGCAGTACATCCACTTTCTGATCCAGCCATTTCGCCAGGTCAGCGGCGGACTTTTCCCAACCCGTCTCCAGCATCGGCAGATGGGCAAATTGTTGATATTCAATATAATCAGCCTGTAAAAAATCGGCCAATGCCCTCTGCATGGATGCTGGGGCAACCACATCTCTGGCGCACCCGATGACCAGCTTCGGGCACTTTATTCTCGATGGATAGACAGGGTAGCCTTGAGCCACCTGATAGCCGACAACCAGAGATTCAGCAACAAACATGTCAAAAAATGCCTTGCGTTCCTCCGGGGCAATGTTGTTGAGTACCGTCTGTTCCGCCATTGCGAAGGTCGGTTTAACCGGTTTCATGTTCATCATCCCCCACATGTTTTTGATGATCGTTCCGGAATAGGGCAGATCATTCTGAACTTCCAGGGCAACTCCAAGCGGGGGCGCACTGGCCATGGTAACAAGTGCTGTAATTGAATCGATATTTTCGGCTGTTTTCTGGGCAATCAATCCGCCCAGGCTGTGTCCAATCAATGCACAATTTTCAATCTTGAGGCGACGGATGACTTTTTCGACATCATCCAGATAATCTTCCAGAGTCACCTGCGCCAATGCTTCTTCCCGATCCGACGGAAAATGGCCGCGCAGGTTCACCGCATAGACTTCCCATCCCTGGTCAGCAAAATATGGAAGATAATTCTTCCAGTATTGACTTGTTCCCCAAGCACCGTGAATAAAAAGCAGGGGACTGGCGTGCCGAATTTTTGCGGGCCGGATTTTATCCAGCGCCAGATTTTCTATCTTCATCTTCAACAAACAGTTATTGCCATTTCAGCCTGAATTTCTTCCCCCGTTATTCAGTTTATCAGGTTTGTGCTTTACGCGGAACAAAAATCCAAAGCAGAATATATATGAGGAATCCTGTCCCGAAGCAAAGAACCAGCAGCGTAAACAACAGACGCCATACCCAGGAAGGAACAGGGGTGTGCTCTCCCAATCCGCCGCAGACGCCGCCGATCCAGCGGTCTGTCTCGGACTTTGTAAAGTTATGCAGCCAGTCATTTTGTGTCATGGATTCATCCTCCCCCGTAAGAAACGATTACCGCCATTTTCCAGATAAGCATCTTTCATTTTATTTATTGGCTTCATTTGCCTTTGAATCTCTGAAACCCCGCATGTCGACAAGTGAAGTTTCTTTTATATGACTTCCTTACTCCAAATTGTGTTCTTTGTGCCGCTTTATTTCATTTTAAGACGTTATCCAGCGGCATATCTTTCGAGCTGTGTCCGACTTTAACAATATTTCCTGCTTTGTCCAGCAGCATGATCATGGGCACACCGATAACATTGTATGCGTTTCCAACGCTGCCGTCTTCATCCAATAGCGTCCTATAGGGCAGTGAATTGCTCTGGGCAAACCTTATCACTTTTTTTGCCGGCTCCATGATGTTAATGTAAATAACCTCAAGACCACGCGGCGAATAGGTCCTGTGAACCTCTTTATATTTGGGAATTTCCGCGCGGCATGCGGGGCACCAGGTTGTTCCGAAAAAAATCAGAACCGGCTTGCCTCGCTGAGCGCTCAACCGGAATGTTTTCCCCTGCACATCCTTGAGGGTAAAATCCGGTGCCTGGGTCAGCTCCGCTTTGAAGGGCGCATTGGGAATATACTGGCCCCAGGCAGCCGCTGCCGGAGCCAGGAAAACAATCATCAGTAACGCTATAATAATATTGAAATATTTAGGCATGGTACTCCTTTGTTTTTAAAAAGACAGCGTGCCCGCAGTATACAGGAAATATTGGGCAGCGCCAATCAAAATAACGCCGAAAACCCTTGTGATGACAGTCATCCAGGCGCCGGACCGCGGGAGTGAAGAGATAAACCCCGCAAATGTACCCACCAGAATCAGGAGCGTCCCCATTCCGAAGGCAAAAGTAAAGAGGAGACCAATGCCCATCAAAACATTGGTCTTCAACGCCACAAAGCCCAGCAGTACACCGAGCACCGGTGCGGTGCACGGACCGATCACAAAACCGGAAGCCGCACCCAACAAAAAACTGGGAACAAACCCTTTTTTCCCACCGCCGGAATATTTAAGAATGCTTTGCGGAATCGGGATTGATATTTTGAAAACATCAAGCATGGACAATCCCATGATCAGGCAAACGTTCGCCATGATGATATAAACAAGAGGGGTTGTCTGCATCTGCCCGAAGAGCCTTCCCGACAGGGCAGCCACCGCTCCAAGGGCGGCATACGTCACGGACATGCCCAGAACATAAAACAGTGACAGCAGAAAGCCTCGCAGTTTTGATGATGCCCCCTGCGCACCGATGAAACCGACCGTCACGGGTATAAGAGGATAAGTGCAGGGTGTGAAGCTGATCACCAGCCCGCCCAGATATGCCGCCAAAAATGAAAGAATAATAGAACCTTGAATATACAAAGATATATTACTGACCAGATTTTCAATCAACCTTTTTTGCCCTCAACAATTGTTATTTGATAAACGATATGGAAATTACTTTCCAGCGTCAAGAAAAAAATTAACGGCGGGGGATCAGGTTCATCGTACAATTTTAAAGACAGGTAAAAAGAACAGGCGGATGGACTGTTTTTTTTGGGCATAGCCTTTTGTTAGATCATGGTCAACCGGCAGGCGTCATTTCTATCAATGACGGATCATAATCGTCCGGCTTCTCATACCCCAGAAGATTCAGAAGGGTTGCTGCTATATTGGAAAGACCTTTTTCCCTGATATCAGCCATGCGATATTCCCCCTGGTAAAGGGGGTCATAGATGACAAAAGGGACCGGATTAAGGGAATGAGCGGTTTTGACCGATTTTGTACCTTTTTTATCTATGGTGAACATTTCGTCAGCATTGCCGTGGTCGGCCGTGATCACTGCAATGCCTTCCATTTCTTTGATCAGGACCAGCAAATCGCCGACATACTTGTCGACTGTCTCGACCGCGATAATCGCTGCCTCCATCACTCCGGTATGCCCGACCATATCACCGTTCGGGAAATTGATCCTTCCGAATTTATATTTTCCTGTCCGGAGCAGCTCCATAACGGTATCCGTTATCTCTTTTGCTTTCATTTTCGGAGCCTTGTCAAATTCAATCCTGTCGGAAGGAATCTCCACATATGCTTCAAGGGATTCATCAACATAGCCGGAACAGTTGCCATTCCAGAAATAAGTCACATGGCCATATTTCTGAGTCTCGGATACGGCAAAAGCTTTTACGTTTTCCGCGCAAAGGTACTCGCTGATTACACGATCAATCGCCGGGGGCTGTACAAGAAAATGGGGAGGGATATGGGCGTCCCCGTCATACTCCATCATTCCAGCATAGAAAATATCCGGAAGAGGGCCCCTGTCGAATTCGGAAAATTCCTTCTCGGAAAATGCCCTGGAAATCTCTATAGCGCGGTCACCCCGGAAGTTGAAAAAGATCACGGCATCACCGTCCTTGATCGTCCCCCTGGGCATCCCAGAATCATCAACAATGACAAAGGCTGGCAGATACTGATCGGTTGATTTCGGATCTTCCTCGTAATAGGTCTTCACCGCTTCTGAGGCGGACGGGAACTTTCTGCCCTCTCCCAGCACATGGGCTTCCCATCCCCTCTTGACGATGTTCCAATCTGAATTGTACCTGTCCATGGTGACCTTCATACGGCCACCGCCTGACGCTATGGCGTAATCAAGTCCATTTTCTGCTGAAATTTTCTTTAGTTTTTCCTCTGTGGGAATAATATAATTCAGAGCCGTTCTTTCCCCGACGTCCCTGCCGTCAAGCAGGGCATGGATCCTGACCCTTTTCAGATTCAGTGCGGCACATTTTTCGATCATGATGAACAACTGGTCAATATGCGAATGGACATTCCCGTCTGAGAGCAGCCCGATGAAGTGAATCGTCCCGCCATTGTGGGAACGATCTACAATGGTGTTCCAGACTTCGGATTGAAAAATCCTCCCTGTTTTCAGTGCCGCATTGACAAGGCGTGCACCCTGGTCAAAAACCCTGCCGGCCCCCATGGCATTGTGACCCACTTCGCTGTTGCCCATGTCATCATCTGAAGGCAGTCCGACAGCCGTACCATGGGCCTTGAGTTGCGTGTACAGATCAGATTTGAACAATCGATCAAGGTTGGGCGTCTTGGCCCTGTAGACAGCATTCGTTTCATCCGCTTTGCCGATACCTATGCCATCCATGATAATCAGCAGCAGGGGACCTTTTCTGCCCGAAAAAGATTTCAATTTTTCAAGATGCAATGACATGCAAAAATCTCCTTGACCTTCGGCCTTTCCCTTGATCGTTTATCATGGTATCTACTTACCTACAAATGCAGGTTTTCTTTTCTCCAGAAATGCCTTCATGCCTTCCTTTTGATCCTGCGTGCCGAAGCATTGCGCAACCGCGCTTAATTCAAGTTTTACCGCATTGTCCAGTGACATGTCATAGCCGTAATTGATGCTGTTTTTGGCCATTTTGAGGGCAAAACCCGGAAGTGTTGTAAATTTTTTGGCCATTTTTCCCGCTTCTTCCATGAGATTGGCAAGCGGAACCACTTTATTCACCAAACCGATTTCATAGGCTCTCTGAGCGTTAATCTGCCCCCCGCCCAGAATAAGTTCCTTGGCAATGCCCGTCCCGACAAGTCTTGGCAGACGTTGTGTGCCGCCCCAGCCGGGAAGAATCCCTATCAATATTTCCGGCTGTCCGAAAACAGCGTTTTCCGAAGCAATGCGAACATCACAGGCCAGCGCGATTTCCGTCCCGCCTCCCAGTGCAAAACCGTTGACGGCGGCAATGACAGGTTTCCCCATTGTCTCCATAAAGCGGAGGGTGCCCTGTCCCAGTTCCATGAATTTCGTTACTTCCACCGGTGTGTAATTCTGCATTTGCGATATGTCCGCGCCCGCCACAAAAGCCTTTTCTCCCGAACCGGTCAGGATCAGTGCCTTCACTGCATCATCCTGATCACACACCTGCAACGCATGGGCCAGTTCAGACATCACCTCGGAATTCATTGCATTTAAAACCTTGGGACGATTGAATGTAATGTTAGCA
>PHBN01000359.1 GCA_002840635.1 Deltaproteobacteria bacterium HGW-Deltaproteobacteria-1 | reverse complement strand
TTGGTTGTTGAACAACATGGCGGATGTCATAACGGTAATGGATATGAATCTGCGTTTTACCTTTGTCAGCTCTTCCATCATGCGTATGCGGGGATACACGGCTGAAGAGGCCATGGCTCAGACCATTGAACAGGTCATGACACCTGAATCCCTGCAGATCGTGGCCAGGGTCCTGGAAGAAGAGATGAAATTGGAAGCCAGCGGTACGGCAGATCCCGGCAGAATGCGCATCTTGGAAGTGGAACAATACAGAAAGGACGGCTCCACTGTTTTGATGGAGAACCACCTGTCATTTTTGCGGGACGAGACACAAAAGGCCGTGGGTATAATATCATTGACCCGCGATATCACCGAGCGTAAGCGGACGGAAGAAAAGCTTGAGTTGAATTTCGAGATACAGGCCGCAATGAATATCTTGCTTGGTTTCTCGCTGGAGGTCAAACCCGTCAAAGAGTTCCTGCACAGCGCTCTGGATTTGGTCCTGTCGCTCAAATGGCTGGCGATCGAGTCGAAAGGCGCCATTTTCCTAACCAACAAGGCGGGAGAAACGCTGCATCTTCAAGTGCAGAGGGGTTTATCTAAAGAGCTTTGCGCTATGTGTAAAACTGTTCCGTATGGCTACTGCCTGTGCGGAAGAGCCGCAGAGGCCCGTGACGTTCAGTTTGTGGATCATGTGGACGAGCACCATGACATAAACTACGAAGGTATGCCGCCGCATGGGCATTACTGCGTACCCATTCTCTCCGGTGATTCCGTCCTGGGCGTCATTGTTCTTTACGTGAAGGAAGGTCATATCCGTAGTCAGTGGGAGGAGGATTTCCTGAAGGCGGTGGCAAACTCACTCGCGGGAACCATCAGGCGCAGGCAAGCGGAAGAAGCTTTGAAAGAAAGTGAAAACAAATATCGCCTGCTGGCTGATAATCTGGAGGACGTTATTTTCGTTTTGGACATGAATCTTCGTATTACCTACGTTAGCCCTTCCGTAAAAATATTGATGGGATATGAACAGGAAGATCTTTTGACCCTTCTGGCTTCTGAGATGATGACGCCCACCTCTTGGGATCTGGCCACGAAGAACATATCCGAGATCATGGAACTGGAAAAAGCCGGAAAGAGAGAGATACCTCAATCCCAGATACTTCAGCTGGAAATGAGACGAAAAGATGGGGGTACCGTTTGGACAGAGGTGAAGGCTTCCTTTGTCAGAGATGAAAATCAGAGGCCAGTTGGCATTATTGGTGTAGGCCGCGATATCAGCGAACGTAAGCGGGCGGATAAAGAGTTGCGGGAGAGCGAAGAGCGGTTCAAGCGCATCTTTGATGAAGGGCCTTTCGGGATGGGCTTGGAAAGTCCGGATCGCACCATTATCGCGGTAAATAAAGTGCTGTGCGAGCTGTTGGGATATACCGAACAGGAACTTATCGGTAAAAACATTGCAGATATCACCTACGAAGAAGACAGAGAGAAAGCGGCAGAAAAGATTCATCTGCTGGCTTATTATGATAGCTTGACCGAGTTGCCAAACCGCACATTTCATAAAGAGCTTATAAAAAGATCAATTGAACATGCCCAGCGCCATAAAGAGATATTTGCTATTATTTACATCGGATTGGATAATTTTCAACGGATTAACGATACGCTCGGACATAGCACCGGAGACATTTTATTGAAGGCTGTTGCCGACAGGCTTACCAAATCTTTGCGACAAAGCGACTACATTACCAGATCGGATAAACATGAAACCGTGAATGTTGTATCCCGGATGGGTGGAGACGAATTTATCGTATTGGCGCATGATCTCAACCAGGCTGAGGATGC
Source organism: Deltaproteobacteria bacterium HGW-Deltaproteobacteria-1 (assembly GCA_002840635.1). GTDB lineage: Bacteria > Desulfobacterota > Syntrophia > Syntrophales > Smithellaceae > UBA8904. The sequence goes on along the minus strand of PHBN01000359.1, from coordinate 1,332 downwards.
CGCAAAAACATCCCATCGTTTACTTGCGGAAATGTCCGCTCCCTATGATCTGAACGGTCGCGAGGTTTTTTTAACTGTCAGTATCGGCATTTCCTTGTATCCTGATGATGGAACGGATGTTGAGGACCTCCTTAAAAATGCCGAAAAGGCCATGAGACACACAAAGAGCGAAGGGAAAAACAACTTTCATTTTTACTCAAGTTCGATGCATACCTCGGTTCTGGCAGTCCTGACAATGGAAAGTGACCTGCATAAAGCCCTGGAGCGGAACGAACTGGTGCTCTACTATCAGCCAAAAGTGGATGCGGCAACGAGAATGGTCAAAGGGATGGAAGCGCTGATACGCTGGAAACATCCGGATAAGGGATTGATTCCGCCCATGCAATTTATTCCTCTGGCTGAAACAAGCGGCCTCATCATACCCATCGGAGAGTTTGTAATACGCACCGTTTGCAGGCAAATAAAAACATGGCAGGAAGCAGGTTACAAACAGATAAAAATTTCCGTGAACGTGTCTGGTCGTCAGTTTGATCAACAGAACCTGATAGAAATAGTTAGGGATGCCTTACGGGACACGATGATTTCGCCGCAGTGCCTGGAGATGGAAGTAACGGAAGGCACCATTATGCGGAACCCGGAAAAGGCTATTAGGATACTGACTGAAATGAAAACGATGGGTATAGGGATTTTGATTGATGATTTCGGCACGGGATATTCATCCTTGAGCTATTTGAAAAGGTTGCCGCTGGATTTTTTGAAGATAGATCAGTCCTTTGTCAAGAGCCTGGTGTCTGACTCCAAAGATCAGGCTATCGTCAGGGCGACGATTGCTATGGCACACAGCTTGAATTTGAAGACCATTGCCGAAGGCGTGGAGACAGAGGAACAGTTGTCATTCCTGCAAGCACATGAATGCGACGAAATCCAGGGCTACCTGTTCAGCCGACCGGTGCCGGCAGAGGATATTCCGGCAATTTTGGCGAAAGGATATCTATAGATCGTAAGATTAGTATTTTTGCTGCCATTGAAGATCAGATTGTAACAAGAGTCTTTAATAACTCCTGCTGAGTTCAAACGTTAGCGGTGCCGCGGAACAATAGAATTGCTTAAGAGAGAGCGTTGTAGTTGGAGGGTTAATTGCGGCGGGACCAAAGAATGGGATAAGGTTAATAGTTCGTTCCGTAAAGGAGGATTTAATGGCAGTGATTAAGAATGATCTATTGGAAAGTGATATGGAACGCCTAAGGAAATCCCGCATTGTCGGAATAGATACAGAAACCGGGGGATTAATTCCTAACAGGGACCGACTCTATCTCATGCAGATATGCGATA
>PHBN01000045.1 GCA_002840635.1 Deltaproteobacteria bacterium HGW-Deltaproteobacteria-1 | reverse complement strand
CGGCGGCCAGTTTTCCTTTGGAGCATCCTTCAGGCCTTTTATTTCCGAATTAAAATCAAAGTTGTACAGAAAACTTAACCCTTTGGGGATATAAATACCGTAGGTTTTTTCCTTGTCCTCATCGACATATCCAAGAACGTAAATATTCGCGCCCCGGGTGGTCTGAAAATGCCCTTCCATGGCTGCCGCCTTCACGGGTTGCATATCAATAACCTGAATCGCATGGCCGTGAGCGGCTCCAAGCTGCAAAAGCGGTGTAACCGCGAAAAGAATAATTCCAAGTTTCAGCATGATTCTGGCAGTTTTGCCATGGAGCCCTTTAACCACATAGTAGCCTGCAATGCCGGAAACCATGACGGCGCCGGTGATCCAGGTGGCCAGAACCGTGTGAAGAAACCTGGCGATGGTGGATGGATTGAAAACCGCATCGAAAAAACTGCTGAGGATAACCTTACCCGCGGCATTGATTTCATATCCGGCAGGTGTCTGCATCCAGGAGTTGGCCACAATTATCCAGAAGGCGGAAAAATGCCCGCCCAGAAAAACCAGCAGGGCCGACATCCAGTAAACACCTGGTGAAACCCTTCTTCTGCCAAAAATCAGGACACCTACAAAAACAGCCCCTACCGTACGTGAATATTGCGACCAGTTGGTCCCAAAGGAAAATTCCATGACAATCCCGGTAACCGCACCGATGACAAAAATCAGCCCCAGCATTCGGGCAAAAAAATCTGTAATCTTTCGATATACATCATCTTTCTTTGCAAGATAAAGTGTTTCGGAAATCAGGATGACCAGTGCGATGCCGAGCGTCATGGCCGGAAAGAGAAAATGAAATCCTATGGTCAAGGCGAATTGAATGCGTGCAAAAATTAACGCGTCCATGGCTACCTCCGGGATTTTAGAGTGAAAATACTATAGAATTGTATATTTTATTTCAATACCTAAATCATTTTTGCAGATGTTTTTGGATGTCCGGACCTTTGATATTTAAGGATAGGGGTATCCATCAGTGGATCAAAATGAACCGGTCATCTTGCGCAACAGGGATTACTCAAGCAGATATTCACAAGATCATTCCCTTGATGGCAAAGGGATTCCGCTGTTTCATCAATTTAGGCATGTCTTTTGCTATGTCCATTGTAAAGACATTATAGACATTGATTAAATGGAAACGTCTGATGATGAGGAAATAATGATTGAAATGAGAATGAGCGAATAAGCAAAAGGTACACATTCCGGGTTCAAACACCCGGCTGACATATAATAAAAGGGAGGGAGAAAGATGAATAAAAATATCGGATTGACTCAGTCATTAGTTATTGCACTGCTTTTCTTTTCGGTAGTTGTCGGCTACCAGCCGTCGTGTTACGCTTCACCACCCGAGAGCATTCAGTTGGTATATAACAAAAACACACAGACACTGGTCGTAAACATCGCCCATGACACAATGCTGAAGGGCTCTCATTTTATCAAATATATCGAAATCAAGAAAAACGGGGCTGTTGTGAGCATCAACAAGTATGAATCGCAACCCACCGGGGATAAATTTTCCTATAGCTATAAAATCCCGGCTATCGAAGAGGACACTTTCCAAGTAACGGCAACCTGTACTAAAAAGGACAGCGTGACATCGCCCCTGTACACAGTAAAATAACGATTCAGCATCAGGAGAAAGAATCACGAAACAACATCTTTTGGGTCGTGTGTTTGTACCCTACTGACGGTCTGCCGTAAGCTGCAACATTCAGAGAGCAAAACGAGAACCCCAAAAGTTATCAAAGACGAAACCTAAAATAATTGGCGCATAGTCGGGATGACATACGACACTCACGTAATCTTCATTTGATACGTTCAGCCGGTTTTTTACTGCGACATACCTGGGAATTCGCAAGGATTTTTTCCAGACTTTCTTTTTTTAATTATCTTTATCCATTTTGTCTTTCCATAAAATGATCAGGATTGCCCATCATCGCACTTTGCCGCGATTCTTCCAGGAACCATTAGATCTGCAAAGGTTTTTTCTTTGCTTGACAGAGTTTTTTTTTATGTGTAAATCCCGAAAATCAGCATCCATAGTGGCGGTTCACTGCTTTTCCGTGGTCGTTTTATGTAACATCTCATTTTTCCAATCACCGGACAGGAAAGCGTTGTTGACATCGGCTGCAGACTCAAATGGAATGGATGGGAAGAGCGGCAATGACGGAAACAGAAAAGTTCGACATAGCGATTGAAGGCGGAACGGTGCTGACGATGTCCGCTAAAATGGAAATAATTGAAGATGCCGCCATCGGCATACGGGGAAGCCTCATTGCACTGGTGGACGGCAACCGCCGCATACCTGCACATAAAACCATTGACGCAACGGGTCACCTTGTTTTACCCGGACTGATCAACACGCACACGCATCTGCCTATGGTCTGTTTCCGGGGACTGGCAGACGACCTTCCTCTAATGGACTGGCTCAATGGTCATATCTTTCCCATGGAAGCGCGTTTCGTCAACAAGGAAATGGTCTATGAAAGCGCAATCCTGGCCATGGCTGAAATGATCCTGTCCGGAACCACAACGTTTTGCGACGGGTATTTCTTTGAAAACCGGATTGCCGAAGCCGCAAAGGCCTGCGGTGTGCGTGCTGTGGTTTCCCAGGGATTCGCTGATTTTGCTACGCCGGACAATCCCCGGTTCGACAAGATGATGTCTGCGGGAATCCGGTTTGTCGAGCGCTGGCAAACCTCCGCACCAATGATTACGCCCGCCTTCTTCTGCCACTCTCCCTATACCTGTTCACCGCAGACGCTGGTGAAGGTGAAGGCGGCGGCCCGCGAGGCCGGAATACTTTACCTGACCCACCTTCTGGAGAACAAAGACGAGACGGATACGATCGTAAAACGCTACGGCAGGAAACCCGTGCGACATTTATTGGATCTGGGCGTGCTGGATCATCAAACAATTGCGGTGCATTGTAACTGGCTTAATCCCGAAGACATTGCGGTCTTTGCAGATCTGGGCGTCAGCGTTTCCCATAATCCTGTCAGTTCCATGAAACTGGCCGCCGGTGTCGCACCTGTCCCGCAAATGCTGGAAAAAGCCATCAGAGTCGGCCTGGGAACGGACGGTTCCGCCAGCAATAACGCCCTGGACATGTTCAGGGAAATGGATGCATCAGCGAAACTTCACAAAGTAATGTCGCTTGATCCTACCGTTATGAATGCTCCATCCGTTTTGAAAATGGCTACTTCAGGCGGAGCCAGGCTTCTGGGTATGGAAAATCTGATCGGTTCCATCGAGGCAGGAAAACTCGCTGACATCATCATCATGGACATGAATCAGCCTCACCTGACACCGCTTTACAATCCATACTCCCATCTTGTTTATGCCGCTCGCGGCGCGGATGTGAAAACAAGCATCATCAACGGGAAGATTGTCATGGAAAACCGGCGTCTGTTAACCATTGACCTGGAAAATGCGATGAACAATGTCAACAGGATTGCCACTCACATCTCGAGGGAGCATCCTTCCACAATGCGTTAGACCGTGGCATTGACATAGTGCACATCCAAAAATACCAGTTGAAACCCTTCCGGATTTGTGTAAGAAGGAAAGCACAAAATCAATAAATCCAAAAGAGTAAAGAAATATGCCTGAAAAAAACATGAGCATCAACTCTCTGCTTCATGCATTTCCCAGTGTTGCGAGCTATTATGATTTCAAGGAAAACGATCGGGAAATTTCCCGGCGCGCGATACCCGGCATCATCAAATACGCTTTTAACCATTCGATCATTGAAACAGCCAGCGAAACGGCTTTTGTGGCGTTTCTGGAAAAACACGGCAAAACCGATGTTACAGACAAACTTCCTGACGGGCTGACCTTTTCGGATGTTCTGAACATCCTCTCCGGCAATTTATCGGTGAATGCGCTGATTGCACAGATCGAGGTAACGGCCAGGGAGTTATCGCTTCCCGAAGTTCAAGCTCCCATGATTACGCGGCTTAAAAAAAAATTTATTATCAACACACCGAAAAAGCGTGCGCTTCTGCGAATACTGGCATTCAAACTGGCGCAGAAACATCCGGAATTGAACTGGCATTATGATCTGCTTCTGCAACTGCCCTGCTTTTCCGCAGACCGGTTTGAAATCATCCAGGAAAACTCCGGCGTAACCATCGCTTTTCACCTTCAGGGACAGGGTTCCATCATCTTTCCTGCCGATGTAGTCTGGCTGAAAAATGAACTTTCCTCATGCATCACGTATCTCCGCCTGGAACAGCACCTTCATAAAAAAAACATAGAAATGATCGGCGCGACATCTTTCAATTTAAGGACCGCTAAAAAGCCCGGACCAATGGAAGAGCACAGGCTTTACAATGAAGCCATCCGCAACGTCATGGCCATCGCCCATCAGATGAGCGCCCGCTGGCTGTTGTCCGAATACAGTACTCCCCATAAAAAATTGATCATCATTATCCACGCGGGTATCATGACGGAAGCCAATTTAACCATTCAGCGAATGTTGGAGTTCAGCCTGAATGCCGAATCGGGCATTTACCTGACCGATTTTGCCCACATGTGCGCCCTGTATGCCTCAGTCAAGGCGGGCTTTGAACTGTATGCAAAGAATTCCCGCCGTTCAACAGGCTACAGCGGAGACATCTGGTCAGTGAGTAACTTCCTGTCTTATAGTTATTTCGATTACATCCCGTGCCTGCTGGAAGAAAAAATGCTTCCCCGATCCATCTTTGACCCCTCTTACGAAGACTTTAAAAGAACGTTGCATTTCCCTGAACAGGCGGGCTATTGCTCTTTCGGGGCTATCAAAGCCATGCATCGCTTCCCGCAAAGCGCTCTGCTACTGACGGAAATCGCCAAAGTTCTGCGTGCACGTCTGATGCCTCACGAAGCGGATGCGGTCCTCGCCAACCTGCTGCTAACCAATCCGCTCAATATGGTAGCCAGATTAATGCGGATGACAATTTATTCGAACATCGCGCAAACTCAGTCGGATTTCCTTTCCGCCAAACTGTCTTTCGAGCGCGCCGAAGCGGAAGGAAATTTTATTGTGAATTATTGCGAACCAAAGAGTGATATCTGGCATGAAATCGGCGTAATGCATTTCGGCAAATGCATTAAATATTTAAAATACCTCCGTGAGAAAAGTCCGGCGGGCAGGAATAAAATCCAGAAGCAGGATCTGCTGGATCAGCTCGCGAAAGCCAATGATTCTTTTCTGAAAAACATGACGGCTTCGGCAACGGGAAAAACCCTGAGTTCTCTTTATATGTTCGGTTATACCCTGTGCCTGTCCGAACTGCTGTTCGCCGGGATCATTCCGGCGGGTAAAAGCAGCAATGCTGTAAAAACAGGCATACACCGTATTTACAAAAACATCAGCATGCGCATATTCCACAGCATTGGCTGGTTAAGAGATGAACACATTTCCACAGACAACAAGCTTGAAGATACTTTTCAAAGTTTGCTAATCACGATCAATATGGTCATTGCCCGGTATGAAAACCTGGTACTGTGCAGAAGCAACATCCCCTTCATAAAATATACAGTGGCACTCTCCCTCTGGGATTTTACCCCCGCTATCACGCCTCAGATCTGCCGTATGACCCTGGAGTGGCTGAAGCAGGCCACCAGCGAAACAGAAAAATTGATTGCCGATAACCTTTCAGTTTATCATGTTGCCTATGGAAATATCAGCGCGGACAAATTTCTTCTCCGTATCCGCGATACGATCAACGTCATTTATCAATATGTTACAGATGACGATCTGCAGCAGGAGCATGATTCTCCGCTCGTGCGGGTGAAAATGAAAAAGTTATCCAATCTCAAACTGATGCTGTTGGATCTGGAACATTCCTGCACGGAACCGGCAGCTTTTTCAACCTGACATCTTACTCTATCGTTCCAACGTGTACAGTTTCAGATACTTTCCGTATCTTTCCAGCTCCTGATTTTCCTTCGGAATAAACCGCAGGGCAGCGGAATTCATGCAATAGCGCGTTCCTGCCGGCCACCAACAAATCACTTTTCGGACATTTCCACCACTTATGTACAGATTCTTATTGGAAATATAATGATTGCTGCTGAAACGCACAGATTGATTTCGATAGCACATATGTTAGATAATAAGCGGAATATTGCTTTACAGGATACAGGGATTATTATTTTGGAAAATCGTTTTTTAACTCTTCATTTTCCTGTGGTTTACTGCTGTAAATTTCAATATCCGGACCACTCAAGGGGGATTTGGTGTTTAAGGATGTCAAGGAATTGAGCTTGTCGTTCATGGCCTCAAGCTGTTCCACAATGTCGTTAATTCGGAATATCCAGCGGGCCAGTACAACAAAAATGGCTATAAAAGCACCCGTGATTATAATCACAAACAAAACAAAACCCGCAAAAAAAGATTCCATTTTCTATTCTCCTTATGATTCCGCGACAGAACTGTGATCTTTTGATTGCATTTTTTTATAACATAAAACAACAAATTGTAAAAGGAACGCATGAAAAAATGACCTCTTTTGCCTTGACTGCCAATAACAAGTCGAATCTGTTTTCTCACTATGATGCAGTGATTAATGTCTGAAGGAAAGAATTTTGCGAAAATCGGTAAAGCATGAAGACAAGGAAACGTTTTCTTGCGCGACGCTGCAGGCGGACAATTCGTCTTGAAAGCCGCGCTCAATCAACTTGCGCCTTGTAACGCGACTAGAACCCGTGGCGGCTGCTCGCGTCCTGTATCCCGAAGCAGCCGCCATGTTTTTTAAATGTCATATTACTTCTTCTTGGCGTCCGCTTTCTTGTCGGCTTTTTTGTCTTCCTTAACGTCAATTTTGGTTGCAGTCATCTTGTATTCAATCGTGACTTTGGAGCCGACTTTCAGATCACCTGTAATCTTGGTCGCGGCATCTTTGGATACTTCCCAGTTATCATTGCCTTTCTTAACAACAATCACATCACCTTTAATTTCCAGAACGGGCCCGGTTACTTGATACTTATTGGGTCCTGCGGCGAATGCCACGGTAGCTACAAACATAAACGCAAATGCTAAAATCAAAACTTTTTTCATAAACACATCCTCCTTGACATTTTGGGTTTCATATTTCTTATCTGACAACAATATAACCCCTGATTGCAATCAACCACCTCGCAGCAAGCTGCGGAGAATTAACGCTCGTCCCGCGGGAGCGGGATTGAAAAAATTTTTACCAGAGTCGTCATACCTTGTCAAAGCGAATTGCTATAATATTGAACAATGCTCAAAATGCGGCCTGCAGACAAAACTACTTGACTATATTCGCTTTTTCGGATAATTAAACCTAAAATTTTACATTTTGAGCTGACTTTGATGCCTTCAGGATCGCATTATCCCGGGGAAGTGAGACGGCAGAAAGTAATAAAAAGGTATCCGCTCATGTCTGAAAATGAAAAGCAAAAGCATCAACTGGAATATCCATGTTCATGGACTTATAAAATCATCGGCACGGACCGGGACGAAATGAAATGTGCTGTTTACGAAACTATACGGGATCGTCAGTGCCGCATATCCCCGTCACGTCAAAGTGAAACGGCTAAATATTTTTCACTGAATGTTGAACTTACGGTGGAAAGTGAATCCCATCGCACGAATTTATATGAAGCGCTGAAAGCACATCGAGCCATAAAACTCGTTTTGTAGCTCCTTTTATTGCTCTTGCGCGGAAAGCTGCCTGTCTTTCCGGTATTGCCTGATATTCATCCGGTGATTAAAAATAATCAGCGCAAAGGTTGCCCCGGCGGCGGTAGTTGCAGGCGGCGTCCAGTGAAAAGACAGGGAATGTCCAATGGACAATAAGGCAACCATAAAAAATGAAGCGATGAACGGCACGCGCATTACCGCGTAAACCAAAACCCAGGCAATCGCTGCAAACAGGGCCGCGCATGGAACGATCAGTGCCGTAAACCCTAAATAACTTGCCACTCCCTTACCTCCGCGGAATCCGTGAAAACAGGGAAAACTATTTCCCAAAATCAGAAAAAAGCCCGTCCAGACCAGCCACCCATCACCTGTTGTTATATAGTAACAAGCGGCCGCAGCAACAGCCAATGCACGGCCGATGTCCAGCACCAGAATCAGCACGGCCCATAACATGCCCGCCTGACGGTAAACATTGGTCGTTCCCGCATTGCCGCTGAAGTGCAACCGAGGATCATCCCTGCCGGTCATTTTGAAAAACAAAACGGCAAAATTAACTGAACCGGCAAGATATGCCAAAAGGCAAACCAGGATAACGTTCAGCATATTCCGTCCTTAATCCACATGGGCGGCCGCATGCGCCCACCGGTAATGTCGCGCATTTGCAAACCGCTTATGATTTCATGAATCAGTCCGTTTTGATCAAATATCCAGGCATCAAAGGTCAATACATTCCGTCCCGTGTTCACCGGATTGATCCGGGCGCAATAAGCCCCGCCCTTTTTTGTTGTTTTATAAATAACTCTCCGGTCAAAGCCGACCGGAAAGGGAACCATGTCGGCAAAGCGCTGCCCCCATACGCAGGCTGCGTGCATCGCTGCATCCAGGACAAAAGGCGATCCAAGCGTGGAATCATCCGCTTCTCCTGTGCCGCCCGTAATATCCGCCAGCGCGCCTTCTTTCGTAAGATCTCCGGTAATGTTTTGATAGGATACACCAAAGGGAATCAATTCGCGATATATTGAAACTGCGGGAACTTGAATACAGAGGTTTTCCATTTTCCTGGCTGTTCGAAAGGACATGGCGGCGTTGGATAAAACTACCCTTTTGGCAAACGTCACTTTCGCATGGTCCAGCGTCCTGCTGATGGCGCCGTTACTTATTTTTATAGATGTCTGAAGCGAAGCACTGATGCCGTCCGCCGAATCTTCAATTTCAATTTGTGCATCCAGACTTTCACCTGCCTGCTCAATGGACAGTATTTTAGGAAAAATCGCCGAACTCTGGTCTTTAAGTATGGCCTGAGGATAATGTCTTTTCACACATCTTGCCAGGGTGATCAGAGCCTCCACAGCGGGGAAAACGGCCTTCCCTTCAAAACGATGATCCCGCAGATACGGGATGATTTCCAGCGTCACCGGGAAGCGCTTGTTTATCGTTTGTTGGGAAAGGTCTGCCATAACTTAACCGTTTTCGGATCCACCGCTACCGGCGTTCCCGCGGAGTTGGCCGCGCAGTGTTTTGTGTATCCGACACAAATGATGTGCCCCTTTTCCGCATGTGTTATGACATAGTCAAACTGCAACCGCACACGTTCCAGATTTACCGGTCTTGTATGAATGTACATCAAGTCGTCATAATAGAGCGACTGATAAAAGGTGATTCCCAAATCGATAATCGGATAGACGTAGCCGCTTTCTTCGATTTCCCTGTATGGATAAGCAACATCACGCATCAGCGAGGTGCGGCCAAATTCAAAATAGCGCAGATAATTGGAATGATAGACAACCTGTGAGCGGTCGGTATCGGCATAGAGTGTTCTGTGCACTGTCCGATGCCAGATCAACCCTGTGGTTTGATCCCGGATATACTTCTCGTCACCTTTGCATATCTCGGGAATAAAGGGTTTTGGTTTCATGTCATACTCCTCGAAAGATCACGCAGCAGTTTGTTCCGCCAAAGCCAAACGCGTTGGACAGCGCGATTTCATATTTCTGCCTGCGGGCAATGTTCGGCACCACGTCAATATCGGACAATTCCGGATCCGGTATATGGTTGATTGTCGGAAGAATAATGCCTTCAGACATTCCTTCAATCGTCAGAGCCGCCTCGATGGCGGCGGTCGCGCCAAGCGTGTGGCCCAGTTGTGACTTATTGGAAGATACGGGAATCTTTTCGATGTTCCTGCCGAAGACTTCCCGCAGGCACTTGATTTCCGTCTTGTCTCCTTTGGGCGTGGATGTGCCGTGAGCGTTGATATAGTGAACATCCGCCGGCTCAAGACCGGCATCTTCAATGGTTTCCCTTATCGCCCGGACAATGGTGTGCGGGTTGGGACTCGTGTAATGATAAGCATCGGATGTCCATCCTACGCCCAGCACCTCGGCGCGCGGCGTCAGTCCGTGCGCCTTAATGACCTCTTCCGCCGCCAGAACAACAACCCCTGCGCCCTCCGAAAGGACAAAACCCTTACGGTCAATGCTGAACGGACGGGACACCTGTGCATGATCGTTGTATGCACGGTCCCCGGGATGAACCTTGATCGTGGCATTCATATTGGCAAACCCGTGAATCAACTCCGGCAGAATCGGCGCATCCGCCCCTCCAGCCAGGACAAAATCGCAATCTCCGTCGCGTATCATGCGCGCACCGATGCCGATGGCATGATTGCCGGAAGCGCAGGCACCCTGCGGCGAGAAAATCGGGCCGGTGAATTTCAGAAGCATTCCGGCTTTCCCGGACGGCAAATTAGCGCACAAATTCGGCAGCAGGTAAGGACTCACCCGCAACGGCCCCCGGTGTTCCAGATCGTGCATGGCCACACGATACGCGTCCGTCCCGTTGAGCGCCGATCCGACCAGGCAGGCCATTCTTGGCGCAATGTGATCATCCATACTGATGCCCGCATTCTCCAGCGCCGCTTTACAGACTTCCATCGTCAGAATGACGAACGCCGCATTCCAGTTATACACTTCCTTCGCGTCGGTAAAATCAAGATCTAGGGGGAACCAGTCGGGTATCTCACCGACAATGTCACAGGCTGATTCGACATTGCAGCGCGTCACCTTCCGGAAGCCCGCCTCGCCTTTCACGGCACGCTGCCAGGTTTTTGCGAACGTACTGCCGAGCGGGGTTGCCGCACCGTAGCCGACAACAAATACCCTGCGATTTTTGGGAGACTTCATAATTTAAATTCCATTCGTCAGGCTATCCTTCGTAAAATCAAACAGGAATTGCATCCGCCAAAGCCAAAGGCATTCTTCAGGACGAATTCCTGTTTTAATATCCGGACGCCTTCAGGCACGCAGTCCAGCGCGATGGCCGGATCGGGCTCGAAATTGATAGTCGGAAGCAGTTGGTCGTGCAGCATTCCCTGTAATGCCAGGATCGTCTCAATGGCGGATGATGCGCCCATCGCGTGGCCCAGCTGCGATTTATTGGCCGACACGGGCGGCACGTTTTTACCGAACACATTGACCAGCGCGTCCGCTTCCACTTTATCTCCGATTTTTGTCGATGTCGCGTGTGCGTTGACGGCATTAATATCCTGTGGCCGTAATCCAGCGCTCGCCAGGGTTAATTCAACGCATCTTTGCACGGTCGGGAGATTGGGTGCTACAAAATGGCTGGCATCCGATGTCATTGCTGAACCGGCCATTTCAATTTTTGCATTAAGCCCATGGGCACGCACAAAATCATCCGTTGCCAGAATAATACAGCCCGCCCCCTCGGATACCACAAAACCCCGACGGTTAGCCGAAAAAGGCCGGCTGGTTTTTTCTGGAGGCTCTTCAGGTTGCCCTTCCTTGGGACGATAAGCACCGTTCATGGTGGCAAAGCCTGCCAGAATCGGTTCGACCAGCGGGCAGTCCACCGCGCCGGCGATGACCACATCCGCCAGATTGAGTTTGAGCATCATC
>PHBN01000358.1 GCA_002840635.1 Deltaproteobacteria bacterium HGW-Deltaproteobacteria-1 | reverse complement strand
TTCTCCCGGATGGGTGAAGAGGCGGAGGTTGACGACACCATCCGTAACCTGCAGGGCGGGGTAAGCATAGCCTGTCACGCCGTGTTTCCCCGTGAGTTCGATGTTTTCGGGAAGTGTGCCGAAATTCCAGCCGGTGAGGGTGTCTTTTTCCCATTGCCGGCGATACACGTCCAGTGAGGTTTGCTGGACCTGATCCGCAATTTCTTTCTGCAGTTCGCCGATGTCGCAGCCGGTTTTGATCTCGCGGCCCCGGTCGTCGGTTACCCGGTAGCGGATATTCAAATGAGGCGGCAGTTTGTCCAGCGCCCACGAATCGGCCGGTACTGTAATTTTAAATTCATTCAATAAAAATCTGCTTAACTGAAGCGGCAGGGAGTTTTCATCAACTGCGGGCCGCTCCGTGAAGATTTTCGCCATCTGAACCGGGGGCGGCAGCTTCTGCCTGACGCTTTTGGGCAGGGATTTAAGCATGTGCATGACTTTTTCCTGCATAAGGGACGGCAGGTGCCTTTCAATATTTTCCGAGGCGGCCCTGGCAACCAGCCCCAGGGGGACCGAGACCGTTACGCCGTCTTCCGTACGGCCCGGTTCAAAACGGTAGCGGCAGCTCAGTGCTGCGCCGCCGATTTTGATTTGATCGGGGAACTGGTTCAGTTCCCCGGGATCGGGATCATGCGCAATGAAGTCTTCTTCACGAAAGCGCAGAAAATAATCGGTTCCTTTGTCTTTGATCAGCTTTTGCAGGGAACGGATGTCCGAAATTACCGGCAGTCTCTGCTCATAGAGCTGAGCCAGCGTTTCTTCATCGATGGCAATTCCTCGTTTTCGCAGTTTATCTTCCATTGTTCTTGTCTGTTCCCACAGAGACAGGTTGTGCGTGAGAAAAGGAAGTTTTTGCGCCACTTCTCCCGTCACCAGGGCCTCGCGGATGAAAATCTTTTTTGCCTCTTCCGGATTGATTCGTTCGTAGGCGACCGTTCTCTGCTCGATGATGGTCAGGCCGAATAAAATCACTTTTTCCAGGGCCACAACCTGGCCGCGGTTCTTTTCCCAGTGGGCCGCCCAGTATGTGTAGCGGCAGTGTTCCCTGCCCAGTTCCTCGAGCCATTCGCTCTTTATGTTGGCTGCGTTGCGGGCAAAAACCCTGGAGGTCAGGCTGATTTCCGAGGCAACAATCCAGGGACCGCCGCGGTTGAAAAGTCCGGATCCCGGATACAGCATCACTTCGCGGCTTTTGGCCGCCGTGTACATGTTTTTTTCTTTCTTTTGCGCGATGCTGGAAAGATAGCCGCTGAGGATGCAGCGGTGAATTTTGTCGGCAATCGTCTGGTCAATTTCGATCTTCACCATTTTCCCGCGTCTGCGCGCGATGTTGCCGCCACTGGCGATCTCCAGGATCTGATGATGAATATCCCGCCATTCCGTCATCCGCCTGTAAGACAGAAAATGATCGCGGCAGAATTTTCGCAATTTGCTTTGCGACTCCATTTTTTCGATCGAATCGGAATAGCGGTTCCATATCTGCAGGTACGTGAGAAAATCGGATTCAGGATGTTGGAATTGTGCATGCGCCGCTGCCGCCTGGTCGATTTTGTCATAGGGCCGTTCACGGGGATCCTGGATGCTCAGGGCCGCCGCCACCACAGCTATCTCGTTGACGCAGCCTTCTTTCTTCGCTTCGATAATCATTCGCGACACCCGCGGATCGAGCGGAAATTGCGCCATGGTCTCGCCGATCGGGGTCAGTTTGTAGTGTTC
>PHBN01000357.1:610-3124 GCA_002840635.1 Deltaproteobacteria bacterium HGW-Deltaproteobacteria-1 | reverse complement strand
TCAGTCTGTTTCGCAAAAGAAAAATGGAGCCGAAAAGAATGAAGCTGGTTTTTTCCGATGCGTCATCCGATGCGGAGTTCGTTCTGACGGAGGGACGCAGCGGTTCGCGCGAAGAACTGAAAATGGAACCTCCTCTTTTTATTTATCAGGCTCACCGGCAATACACGGAAAGCATGAAAAGCATTCTCACCGACCTTTCTTTTCCTCCAGCCGCCGCCGGCTGATTTCCGCCTTCATGACCCGTTTTACAATCTTTGCCAGTTCCGGATCGGCAATTTTCCCCGTGCATTCAGCAATCATTTTCATATCCCTTTCCTTGAGAGTGACCGTGCCGGAAATGGATGCGTTGAGCATGGCGTTCTGTGGCATGGGACGATGCCCGACGGTAAAAAGGATTTCCCGGACCGCTGTTTTTCCCGCCAGTTCATTAAGTTTCCGCCGGATGTCTTCTTTCATGAAATGAAGCTGCTGCACCCAGACGGAGGAGGTAGTTTTGACAAAAAGCGTTCCCGCTCGGAAGCTGTCCGGTTGCGTTTGTGCCGCAATTTGTGAGCCAACCGCCTTCGGCCAGAGTTTCATGAGAGCGTTTTCTTCCAGTTTGGCGCCCAGGCCTTTGTCTTTCAAAGCGGCAAACAGTATCTCGCCGACAGGCTGCAGACGTGTTTGTGAATGCTTTCTTCGCATGTTTTAATCTGGCATAATTTTAAGGGTTGATCAAGATGAAACAAAGACCGCCGGGTCTGCCCGGATTACTTTTTCTTGCGGGACTGCCCCAGAATCTGCCGCAGCAGGGTGGATATTTCGTCCAATGTGAACGGTTTCTGAATGAAACCGTCACAGCCGCGTTCCATGATTCTGCTGGCCTGCCCGTTTAAACTGTAGCCGCTGGAGAGTAAAACTTTGGCCTGAGGATTAATTTTTTTTATTTCATCGAAGACATCTCCACCGCTCATGTCCGGCATCACCATGTCGAGCATGACAAGGTCAATCCGTTGATGCTGATCTCTGTAGGTGTTCACTGCCGTGGAGCCGTCTGAAGCGGTCATGACGGTGTAGCCCATCGTTTTAAGCATGTCACCGGCCACGTTTAAAACCATGTCTTCATCATCAACAAGCAGGATCGTTTCCGTACACAGGATGTCGTCGGCAACGTTCAACGCCCTGTATTCGTCTTTTTCGTCACCGGACGCGGAGGCGGGAAGATAAATATTGAACGTTGCCCCCTTTCCTTTTTCCGAATAAACATTGATAAAACCGTTGTGGTTTTTAATGATGCCATAAACCGAAGCCAGTCCCAGTCCTGTGCCGTGCCCCATCTCCTTCGTTGTAAAAAAAGGCTCAAAAATTCTTTCCTTCGTTTTTTCATCCATCCCGATCCCCGTATCCGTTACGGAGATTTTGACATATCGGCCTTTTCTTTTGCCGTAGGCTTTAAAGCGATCCTCGTCCAGAAGGGTGTTCTTTGTTTCAATGTAAATGTCCCCGCCGCCGGGCATTGCCTGCCAGGCATTGACGAATAGATTCAGGAGAACCTGTTCAATCTGTCCCTGATCAACATCCGTCGGCCACAGATCTTTTTCAGCTCCGCTCGCGACCAGCGTTTCAATCGTCTTGATGTGTTCATAGAGATGCTCGTAATGGACATCATTTTTGTCCAGTTTAAGCAGAGACAGGGATGTGTGCCCCTGAATGCCCATCAGCAGATTATTAAAATCATGCGCGATGCCGCCGGCCAGGGTTCCAATGGATTCCATTTTCTGTGCCTGCAGCAGCCTTGTTTCCGTTTTTTTCTGTTTTGTGATGTCCCGCATGAAGTTCAGTGTGGACGGTTCGCCCTCCCACTGGATTGCCACACTGTTGGCCTCCGCCCAGATGGTCGATCCTTCTTTGCTTTCAATGCGGAATGTGTAGTGATTTGCCGACTCGTCTCCCTCAAGGATGGCTTTTTGGCGTTTAAAGACCATTTCACGGTCTTCGGAAATCATCAGGTTGATGAAAGAAATCAGCTTCAGATCCTCAATCGGGTATCCGAGCATTTTTTCCGTGCTGCTGTTGGCGTAGCTGATTTTCCCGTTGGTGACGATAAAAACGGCCTCGCTGGAATGTTCAATCAGCCGGCGATATTTTTCCTCCGTCTTTTCCAGAGCTTCTTCCGCTTTTTTTATCCTGGTGATATCTTTGGAAACAACCGATACGGCAATAATTTTCGTCGGGTTAGTTGAATCTTTTACCGGACTGAAGATGCGCAGCAGATATCCGCCGTCCCCGGGACGCTGATGCTCATCGTGAATCGCGATGCCCGTTTCCAGGACGGTTTTTACCCTGGCTTCAAATTGCACACTTTGTTGGGGGGAGTGAAGATCTTTATAAGATAATCCGGTAAATCCGGTTTCCGGTATATTCAGGCGCTGCGCGTGAATTTGATTCATGAAGAGGTAGCGGGTGTCTGCGTCAACAAGGTACATGGAGTCGCTGGTCGAATCCACGAGTTTGCGGTACTGGTTCTCAAGCCTG
>PHBN01000357.1:0-576 GCA_002840635.1 Deltaproteobacteria bacterium HGW-Deltaproteobacteria-1 | reverse complement strand
ATCAAATAAAACATGGCGGATAAGTTGAATCTCTGTGTTCTCCCGGGCAAATTCAATACAGGACTTCAATGCCAGGTAAGCGGCTTCGTGGATCGGATAACCGTAAACTCCGCAGCTTATAGCCGGAAAAGAGATGCTTTGCAAGCCTTTCCGGCAGGCAAGTTTCAGGCTGTTCTGGTAGGCCGATGCAAGCAGCCGGGCCTCGTTTTGCATTCCGTTGCGGTAGATAGGCCCCACGGTATGGATGACGTACCGCGCATTGAGGTTGCCGCCAGTCGTGATAACGGCTTCGCCGGTCGGGCAGCTTCCGATCTGACGGCACTCGGCCATAATCGCCGGCCCGCCGGCGCGGTGGATAGCGCCGTCCACACCGGCGCCACCGGCAAGACGGCTGTTGGCGGCGTTGACAATAGCATCCGTTTTTTCCGCGGTGATGTCTCCTGTCACAAGCTCAATGATCGTCTGATTGAATCTGGCCTGCATTTGTCTCACTCTCCGGGAACCGCGTTTCCTTCCCCGTAAACAAGCATCCGGTACGTCTTTTCAATCCGGTCCCAGTTTTCTTCACGATCCATC
>PHBN01000044.1:8386-10499 GCA_002840635.1 Deltaproteobacteria bacterium HGW-Deltaproteobacteria-1 | reverse complement strand
CCTACAGCCAGCATGGTGATGACGGCCCCGACACCGATAATAATGCCCAGCATGGTTAAGGCGGAACGCATCTTGTTGATACGCAGGGCACGCAGCGATATTTTAATGGTCGAGGGCAGATTAATCATGGCTTGTTTTCCTGATCGCTGATAATCTTTCCATCGAGAAAACGAATGATACGTTTACTGAAAATCGAGATGTCCGGTTCGTGTGTCACCAAAACAATGGTGATGTGTTTTTCTTCATTGAGACGGACGAAAAGCTCCATAATCTCAATGCTTGTTTTGGTGTCCAGGTTGCCCGTCGGTTCGTCCGCCAGCAAAAGCGGTGCATTGTTGACCAAGGCACGGGCGATGGCCACCCGTTGCTGCTGTCCGCCGGACAGTTGATTGGGATTATGATGCTGACGTCCTTCCAGTCCCAGGAGTTTAAGAGCCTCCCTGGCTTTATCCTTGCGGTCCTTTGGTATGTGTTTGCTATAGAGAAGGGGCACTTCAACATTTTCCAGCGCTGTCGTGCGCGACAGGAGATTGAAGCCCTGAAAAACAAACCCGATTTTTTCATTGCGAATTTCCGCGAGAGCGTCGCGGTTCATTTGACTGACGTCAATGCCATCGAGCAGATACCGGCCGGCCGTCGGCTCATCCAGGCATCCAATCACGTTCATAAAGGTGGATTTACCCGAGCCGGATGGTCCCATCACGGCAACAAATTCTCCTGAAGAAATCTGCAGGGAAACTTTATCCAGCGCAAAAACGATGCTGTCACCGACTTCATATTTTTTTTCCAGTTGATCCGTTTCAATCAGAGCCATTATCTTAAAACCTCGGGCCGCCAGGCGGGCCCTGCGGCCGGGCGTTCATTTTTTTATCATTGCTCTTCACTTCAACAATAATTTGATCGCTTTCATTGAGATTTCCGGAAACGACTTCTGTAAATTGATTATCGCTGATGCCGATCGTCAGAGGAACACGTTTCGGTTTCTTATGATCCAGCACCCAGACGCCAGGTCCTCTGGGAGATACCGCCCTTAGCTCCTTATCCATGATCTTTACTCTCAGCGCGGCGTTGGGGATGCGTAAAATATCTTTTTTATCGTCAATAACAATCGAGACGTTCGCTGTCATACCGGGTTTAAGTTTTAACTCCGGGTTGTCCACTTTGACAATCACGGCATAGGTCACGACATTCTGTACGGTTGTCGGCGAATTACGGATTTCCGAAACGTTCCCTTTAAACGTCATGTCGGGGTAAGCGTCCACCGTAAAGGTTACCGGTTGGTTCGTCTTTATCCGGCCGATATCCGCTTCATCAATGTTGGCATCAATCTGCATTTTTTTCAGATCCTGGGCAATGGTGAAAAGTGTTGGCGTTTGAAAACTGGCAGCCACGGTCTGTCCGACATCTATGTTGCGCGAAATGACTGTGCCGTTGACCGGGGAGAGGATTTGCGTATTGTGTAAATTGGTTTGAGACAGGCTTAAAGCAGCTTGAGCCTGTGCGACCTGGGCATCGGACGCTTTAACCTGGGCTATGGCAGAGAGATAATTGGTTTCGGAGGTGTCCAGATCCATTTTGGAAATGAAGTTCTTCCCGTAAAGAATTTTATTTCTTTTAAAATTTGTTAGGGTATCGCGCACGGCAACCCTGGATTTTTCCAGATTGGCCCTGGCGAGTGATACATTGGCGGAAGCCTGTGCAACCTGGGCTTCAGTCGAGGCCGGATCAATTTGCGCCAGAAGCTGGCCTTTTTTCACAGGAGAGTTGAAATCAACAAAAAGTTGTTTAATCGTGCCCGATACCTGCGTGCCGACCAACACGGTGGTCACGGCGTTGACGGTTCCCGTGGCCGAAACGGCCGAGCGGATATCACCACGATCTGCTGTCTGTGTTATATATTTTGGTACCTTAGCACCTTTTGTAAAAAAATAAATAACGCCGGGGAGGACAAGAATCAGGACGACAACCGCAATAATTATTTTTTTCATTATTTCACTCCAATGGCTTTTTCCAGACTGGCCTGGGCAATGTTGAAGTCGGTTAAAGCGGTGATGTAAGTCATTTTAGCGTTATAGTGTTTGATCAGTGCATCCGTGATTTCGATGGAGCTGCC
>PHBN01000044.1:0-8326 GCA_002840635.1 Deltaproteobacteria bacterium HGW-Deltaproteobacteria-1 | reverse complement strand
AACCTCCAGATTAGCCTTGGCTTCATCAACGGCATACTTTGTGGAAAGACCGGTGAAAAGAGGGAAGGTCAATGCAACGCCTACATTCCATGCTTTGTCCATGGATGTGTCGTCTCCCGCATAACCGTAAGCGGCATTGCCTGAGAACACTGGCAAATACTCTTTTCTATTAAGGTCAACGCTCTTTTCTAGGGCGACTTTTTTACGGGCTGTGGACAGAATTTCAGGACGGTTTTCATAAGCCTGTGAAAGAGCGGCTTCAAAAGAAATATCCGTCTTGGCAACAAGAAATTCCTCTTTGACGTCATATTCCGGGGCGGATATGACACCCATGGCTTGATTCAGCTTTACAAGCGCGATGCGCAGGGCGTTTTGAGCGGAAATCAATTGAATGCGGGCGTTACTGAGGTTAACCTCCGCGCTGGTGACATCGATTTTTGAGCTCTTTCCTGTTTCAAAAAAGGCCTTGGCCACGTCAAAGTGTTGTTGGAACTGGTTCATCGTTTCCACCGCAACGGTTTCACTCATTTTGGCTTTGAGAAAGGAGTAGTAGGACTCCTTCACGCCGAGAATGATGGAAGCGGTTACATTTTGAAAGTCCGCCTCTGCTGATTCTTTTTGCAGGCTTTGTATCTGAACCTTTGTGTAAGTTTTACCGAAATCAAAAATAGTTTGATTAAGGTTCAACGTGTTGGAATAGTTATTATACGGATCACTTCTGAGTGAAGTATTGGACGGGCCTAGACGGGAATATCCGGAATTAAAGGTGATCTGGGGAAAATATCCGGCTCTGGCCTGGCCAATTTTACTTTCTGATTGCCTGATAGTACCGCTCGCCGCGTTGAGCGCCGGATGATTTTTTAAAGCAATATCAATACACTGCTGCAGGGTCAGCACATCGCCTTTTTGAATCGGATCGGCAGCCCACAGGTTTTGATTGGAAATCAAAAACAATAAAGAAATATAAAAGATGATTTTCTTCATTTTTATTCAGAATCCAGAAAAGAAAGAGTGTTCTCTCTTTAACATAAGTTTAATAGTCGATAAAGACAAACATGAATCCATGTTTTTGTCCGTTTATCCGCTGATTTGCTGGTGATAACTCATTTCAATCTTTATGCCAGAATTCTGTTTAGTATACAAAATATTGTATCTATTGAATATAATATTTTTAATGACAAATTGATTATGTATGAATGCTATAAATGATGGATATTTTGTATCCACATAATTTTTTATCCGGGTCAATTGTAAGCAGAAAAAAATCCCCGCAGGCATTGAGTCCGCGGGGATTGAAAGAAATGAGTTCTAAAAAAACCGGTTAGAACGTCAGCGACAACTTGTTGATAACCAGCAAATTGTTCTGGATGTCCTGACCGGTAGCCGTTGTACCGCTGTACCAGTCGCCAGTGAAAAGGTAACCCGCACCCAGCATGTAGGACAGGTTGTCGGTGATTTTGTAAGATCCGACTAAATCGACTTCCCAACCGTACTCTCTGCCTTCCCATGTATAAGTATTGGCGGGTTTCATGGTCTTCTCAGCGCGTGCATAAGAAACAGACGCCATAATATCCAGTTTGTCAATCGGTCTGAGACCACCACGCACCTGGAAGAACCAGCCATTAGTCATTGTGCCATCATCGGTGGTGCCATCGTAACCGCCGAGAGGACCGATCCACTTTCCCCGATCATAATAATTAAACATAATCAGGCAGGGATTCCAGTCGCGTCCGCCATTTATGATACCGCCTTCTATTCTGTTGCTGTCAGGATCATCGCCCGATACATAGGCAACACTGCCACCCACATAAACCTTTTTAAAATCAGCCGTGGCGTCAACCCAGCCGCTTATACTTCGGATGTCTCTATCCTCTCTGACATCTGCCGAGAATTCAAAATTGTCCCTGCCTACTGCATAATTGAACTCTCCCTGCAAGGCTACTGGTCCGATTTTGGCGATAACGTAAGGTGTGAAGAGGAAATAATTTCTTGTATAAGAATTACCAAGGCCAGTAACCGGGTTTGCTGCAGTACGGTTGGTTGCCTGTCGATAGTAATTGACATTAAATCCTGCCTTGCCGTCGTTCCATTTGTATTCACCCAGGAGATGATAGACATCATTGTCCCTGTCGGATTGAGTGGCCGTAAGGTTATTGTAAAGATAGCTTCTCTCGCTCGTTTTTGAGATTGTGGGCTGAATCATAAACGGGCCATAGGTGAACGTATATTTGATTCTTCCTTCAGGCTGACTGCTATTGCCGAAAATCGTGCCTGTGCTTCCGTAATTCATGATGCCCACATCGAATACGCCAATGGGTGACTTATAGTTGACATAAGCCCAGTCAAAAGCGATGTTCTCATTTTCCGCGATTGTTCCGTAAGAATCAACGGCCCTTGTAGTGCCTGGCGCAGTTCTGGATGCACCCCAGGATCTCTCCATGGCATCGAAACGAGTAATCAGGGTCAATCCAGGTGCTACGATAAAATCTGTTTTAACTCTTAATCCCTGATAATAAAAAGCGGTACTCGGACCGCAATCCCTGCAAAAGGTTGTCTTGTCCAGGTACATTCCCGCCGCGTAAAATTCGCCGCTGAACTTTAAATCAACTGCCATCGCTTGCGTGCTGAAGGCTGCGATCAACCCCAGTGACAGCAAAACCAACCAAAATCTCTTCATGTTTTCCTCCTGAATTCAGACTTATTTACCTAACAATAGGTATTTAATTCATTTTTTATCAACCAGCCTGCAGATTTGTAAAAAGAAAGGCTTGATTTTGTCTGCAGTGTGCTTGCTGTGTTTTCAATCACCATCAATTTTAATTGAGTGTAAATAACAAAAAATGACGTTCTTGTAAACATAAAAAGTTATATTTTGTAAGAATAAGTAAGAATGTGTAACTAATTATATTGATAAATTTAACAATATGTTTTAAGGAAACAATTGTTTATGAAGGAGGTCTGATGTCAAAAGAGCTGATGAATACTAAAGAAGTTGCCCAGTATCTGGATATTCATGAAAAACAGGTTTATCTTCTCATCAAAGCCGGGAAAATTCCCTGCACTCGTGTGACAGGGAAATGGATTTTCCCCGTTACACTTATTGACGAATGGATTCAAACCAGTGCGCAGGATTCCCTTCAGCAGGCCAGAAAAAAGATCAACTCTATCGAAGGTTCGCTTCTGGCGGCCGGCAGCAACGATCCGATTCTGGACATGCTGCTGACGGCCATCAAAAAGGATTATCCTACTTTTAATATATTTTCGTCCAATACCGGAAGTGTCAACGGTCTGGAAGCCCTGAACACAGGGCTAACCGATATTGCCTTTTCACACCTTTATGATGCTGCTTCGGGAGATTATAATATCCCTTATTTAAAACAGTACTGCCCGAATCAATCTCCGGTGGTCGTAAATCTTTTCTATCGTCAAATCGGTTTTCTTGTTGTTAAATCAAAATCGAAAATCTTTAAAGGCTGGGATAGCCTGACACAAAAAAACATACGTTTCGTAAATCGTCAGAAGGGGTCGGGTATTCGTGTTCTGCTGGATCAGAAACTGAATGAAAGAGGCATCACCTGCGGGGATATTTCTGGTTACGAAACAGAAGTATATACACATTTTGAAGTTGGCCTGTCTTTGATCTCGGGAGAGGCTGACGTTGGGATTGCGTCTGCTGCGGTGTCCAGAATTCTGGATCTGGATTTTCACCCGCTGGTCGATGAACGCTTTGACATGATTCTTGAAAAAAATACATTTTTTCAGCCGGCACTTCAGGCTTTTATCGAAACGCTTCAGTCAGAGAATTTTAAAAACCGCGTTGAAAAAATAGGAAATTACGATTTTACACATGCAGGCAAAATTCTTTATTCCTAGATAAATCAACCATAAAAAAATAATAAAGAAAGGAGTAGAAGATATGAGATTATTTATTGGAAAATGTCTAGTGCTGTTATTGCTGCTGTGTTCGAGTATCGCGATGGCCGCTGACGGGGATAAGTTCATTTTTTTATCCAGTACGATCGGACCGATTGATTCCGGCATTGTCAGCGCCCTGGAGGATCAATTTGAAAAGGAGACCGGCATTCGTGTGCGTCATGTAGGTGCGGGAACCGGTGCGGCTCTGAAACTGGCTACGAAATGCCAGATTGATCTGGTCATGGCGCATGCAAAATCACTGGAAGAAAAATTTATTGCAGAGGGTTTTGGCACCGGGAGAATTCCGTTGATGTATAATGATTTTGTCATTGTTGGACCTGCTTCAGATCCGGCGGCAATCAAGGGAGAAAAATCGGCGACGGAGTCTTTGAAAAAAATCATGGGTAAAAAAGTCAAATTCATCAGCCGCGGTGACAAGTCCGGGACACACATGGCCGAAATGGAACTCTGGCAGAAAGCCGGCGTTAAGCCTGAAGGCGAATGGTATGTGGTTTATGAAAAAGGGTCGGAGGGTAATGTCCCCACATTGAAATATACCGATCAACGGGCAGCTTATACGGTGATTGACAGGGCCACTTATTTGTCATTGAAGGATTCGATCGAACTGGTTATCCTGGTAGAAGGCGATGAAGCGCTCCTGAACTACATCTCATTGATACCGGTTAATAAGGCAAAATGCACGAAGGTCAACAAAAAAGACACCATGAAGTTTGTTAAATGGATGACCTCGCCCGCAAAAGGACAGAAGATCATCCGGGATTTCGGCAAAGACAAATATGGATCACCGTTGTTCTTCCCCAATTCCCTGGAATGGCAAAAGGCACAAAAGGAATAAATAATATTTCAATATAAAGGAGATCAATCATGAATTTATTCAAAAACAACAAATGGATGATCACGTTACTGATTGCAGCAGTGCTTGTTATAACGGGAGCAGCAAATGTTTTTGCGGCACCCAAACAAAAGAATATCATTCTGGCCACAACAACCAGTACGCAGGATTCTGGTCTGCTCGATGTCTTAATTCCCATCTTTGAAAAGAAAACGGGTTACTTTGTCAAAACGATTGCCGTAGGTTCCGGCCAGGCCATGAAGATGGGAGAAAAAGGGGAGGCTGATGTGATGCTGGTTCATTCACCGGACGCCGAAAAGAAATTCATTGAAGAAGGATACGGTGTCAACCGCCGCCTGGTCATGCACAATGATTTCGTCATTGTCGGTCCGGGAGATGATCCAGCCAAAATTAAGGGCGTGAAATCATCGACCGAAGCGCTGAAACTGATTGCAAACTCCAGTTCGCTATTTATGTCCCGTGGTGACAATTCAGGAACACATGCAAAAGAAAAGACGTTGTGGAAGAAAGCCGGGATTGTTCCTGCTGGGCAGAAATGGTATCAGGAAACCGGCCTTGGAATGGGGCAGACGCTTAATGTGGCTTCCGAGAAAAAAGGTTATACATTGGCTGATCGTGGCACCTATCTGGCAACCAGGAAAAGTCTGGCTCTGGATATTCTAAACGAAGGCGATGCAGCACTGCTTAATATCTATCATGTAATTGAAGTAAACAGCTCCAAATGGCCGAAAGCCAATGCCGGAGGCGCCAAAGCCTTTGCCGATTTCATGGTTTCCAAGAAAACTCAGGACATCATTAAAACCTTTGGCGTTGATAAATATGGTTCACCCCTGTTTTTTCCGGATGCGGATAAAAAAGTGGAAGAATTAGGAAAATAAAGGCTGGGGTATTGCGTGGAATTAATTGTTCAGGGGATCATAAAAGCTTTTGAGCTGATCATCAGTTTTGATCCTGAAGTCATGGGCATTACGTGGCTGTCTCTGAAAATCTCGGGGACAGCCACGTTTATCAGTCTTTTCTTCGGTGTATCCATCGGAGCCGGTGTTGCCTTAACCGACTTTCCGGGAAAACGGATTGTGATCAGTTTGATCAACACGGGAATGGGGCTGCCGCCTGTTGTCGTAGGTTTGTTTGTGACGATCATGATCTGGCGCAGCGGACCGCTGGGATTTCTGGAAATTCTCTATACCCCTTATGCCATGATCATCGCGCAGGCAATCATTGCCACACCCATTGTCATGGGTATATCACTGGCATCCATTCAAAGCCTGCCGGCTAATTTACGTCTGCAGATTTTGTCGCTCGGCGCCAGCCGATTACAAATGGCATGGATACTGATCAAAGAATCAAAACTGCCGCTTCTTGCTGCCGTTATGGCCGGTTTCGGGGGTGTTATTTCCGAAGTCGGTGCTTCCATTATGGTGGGCGGTAACATCAAGGGTTATTCCCGTGTTCTTACGACAGCAACCGTCATGGAAACCGGAAGAGGAAATTTCGATATTGCCATTGCCCTGGGCATTATCCTTTTGATCCTGGCATTTCTGGTTAATCTCCTGCTAACCCACATACAGCAAAGGCAGCGTCTGCGATGAATCCTATTCTTACCGTTCATAATTTAATCGTTCGGCGTGGCGGTGTAACTGTATTAGACATCAATGAACTGAAAGTTGAAACAAGCAGAATCCTTGCCCTGATCGGACCCAACGGGGCTGGCAAATCAACACTTCTTTTGACCATGGCGGGTTTGCTGAAACCGAGCATGGGGCTGATTCATTATCAGGGCATGTCCGTGGACAGCAGTGCCAGTCGATTTAACATGCGCCGGAGCGTCTGCGTTGTTTTTCAAGAGCCGCTGCTACTCAATACATCGGTTTATAAAAATGTTGCCCTGGGGCTGAAATTACGCCATCTAACGGGCAGTGAAATTGAAAGGAGCGTCGAAGAGTCACTCGATTATTTCGGCATTAGTTTTCTGGCGAAACGATCGGCTAAAACGCTTTCGGGCGGCGAGTCGAAAAGGGTTTCCCTGGCGCGCGCTTTTGCCTTAAAACCCCAACTGATATTATTAGATGAGGCATTTAATTCACTTGATCCGCCGACGAGAGAAACACTCATTGACGATCTGCGGAATATTTTGGAAAAAACAAAAATTACCGCTGTGCTGGCGTTGCATGATCGTGAAGAGACTTTGCGTCTGGCCCAGGATGTGTCGGTTATGGCCGAAGGCAGAATTATACAGTCGGGAACCACTGCTAAAATATTTAATGAGCCGGAATCCGAATTTGTAGCAAGCTTTGTCGGTACGGAAACGATCCTGGAAGGGACCGTTGAAAACAGCAATGCAGATCTGTTGGGCATTTCCGTTGCCGGGAAAATTATTGAAGCAGTAGGTAATTATTTACCGGGACAAAATGTTTACTGTTGTTTAAGGCCGGAAAACATTACCGTGTCACCGGTCATTCCTGAAAAAATCAGTGCCCGTAATGTGTTTGAAGCAAAAATTCAGAAAATTATTCGTCAGGCATTCTTTTATAAAATGATTTTAGACTGCGGTTTCCCTCTGGTTGCTTACATCACGGTTTCTTCATGCGAAGATTTAGGCCTGTGTGAAGGGTCAATGGTTGCCGTATCTTTCAAGGCCACTGCCGTGCATGTCATGCGGCGGGAAAAATAGTTTTCTTCTCTTCTTCATCCGGGAAAGAATTTAACCGAACTGCTTCTGGAAAAAAACAAAGAATAAGAGGTGCAGGCGAAGGATAATGATCGCTGAGGCGGATTCCACTGGTATTCAGATATAAAAAAGCCCCCTGATGTCATTTCAGGGGGCTTTTTTCAGTTTAAGAGTGTGTCTCTTATTGTGCCCTAAACGTTACTTCAACACGGCGGTTCAGACGCTGACCCTCAACAGTATCATTTGATGCTGCCGGTTTCGAGTCACCCGTGGCTTTTAATTCCAATTTCACATTGTTCCCAATCCCCATTTTACTGATCAGCGATGCGACATGTGATGCACGGTGCATGGCCAGGATCAGGTTATTCGCGCTGGTTCCGGTTGCCGCATCGGTATGACCATCAATGATGATTGTGCCTTTTGCTCCCTGATTTTTTGTTACAAATTCTTTTAGTTTGCCAAGTTCCTGAGCGTTTAATGACTTGCCTCCTAAATCAAAATACACGGAAATGGATCCAGGGGTCGGGGCCGAAACAGGAACCTGAACAGGTGCCGCGACTGGAGCTGGTTTGGGAGCAGTTGCTACCGGTGCCGGTGCAACTGGCTTGGCTATACTTGCAGCCGGTGCGACTGGTTTGGGCATACTTGCAGCGGGTGGCGGGGCTACAGGAGCTGTTGGAGCCGCTGCCGTTGCGGCAGGTGCAGGTGCTACACCGGGTGCGGCTTGACCTGCCTGGGCAGCTCTTTTTTTGTCAGCACAGGCTTTTCTGGACGCAAATTTGATGCCGGGAGGCGTTGGTTTTATAACAGGTGTGCCTTCTGCAGCAGCAGGGGCAGCCGGCGCTGCAACCTGTGTCGGTGCTGCA
>PHBN01000356.1 GCA_002840635.1 Deltaproteobacteria bacterium HGW-Deltaproteobacteria-1 | reverse complement strand
TTCCCAGCGGGGTCGGCTGCAAGGGACCTTTTCCGCTGGTCGCTTATGGCAGAGGCACAAACGCATTTAAGGCACACACTATGGCAAATCCTGAAGATCCGGAAACGATACGTTTAATGATATTCTTTGCGGCCCAGGGTTACGCGGTGGTTGCTACCGATTTTCTTGGTTACGCACTATCCGGCTATCCTTATCACCCCTATGCGCATGCGGACTCGGAAGTAAGCGTCATAATTGACTCGATCCGTGCAACGCGGCAGGTGGCTCTGTCACTGGGCTTGCTCCTGAACCGCAAGGTAATGCTAACCGGTTATTCGCAGGGTGGTCATTCTTCGATGGCAACACAACGTGCAATCGAACGGGAAAATTCGGGAGAATTCAATCTTGTTGCGGCGGCTCACCTTGCCGGTCCTTACTATATATCAAACGCACTAATTGACGGAGTGACTAACCCGATCAACGGCGTACAGGCCATCGTGCCGTTTGAGATTACCTCCTGGCAAAAAGTTTACAGGAATTTGTATGATAAGGCGTCTGATGTATTTAATTCACCGTATAACAGTTATATCGAAACACTTTTACCGACGCTCCTTACCCCAACGGTCCTGGTGAACCTGCTGCCGGGAGGTACGCCTGCGGAAGCCAGGGATACAATGTTTGTAGCTTCTTACCTGAATAACCTCGCCACTGATCCGAATAATGCCACGATAATCGCGGGGAAAAAGCAGGATTTGCTCGGTTGGAATCCCCAGGCGCCGACCATACTGTGCGGTGGTTTGAATGACCCAACTGTCAAGTTCTCCATTAATGCCCAAGCGGCCTACAATGATTTCAGGAGCCGTGGGGGAGCCAATGTTAACTTGGTCGATGTTGATACTAAGGTTCAGCTGAAGTATGGCAGGGTGCTTGCAAGTAATCCCACACTCTACTGGAATTCATATCATGCCCAGTATGAGCCGCCACTCTGCACTCAGGTAGCAAAGGATCTGTTTGATCTATACAAATAAAAGGAGGCGTTTTATGAAACCATCGCATGAGTTCAAAAAGTTCTGTTTAGTTATTTTAATGGGCACACTGATTATTTCTTTATGGGGATGTTCAACATGCTTCGTTAAAAATCAAAATCAACCTGCAAGCTACCCGATTGATTCCAATGTCCAAACAACGGCCGAAAGGATGATTGCATTTCCATATACTCAGACTCCTAAACCTCCCGTCGATAGACTTTCACGGGTTTCAGAATATGATAACTACGGTTATGGCGCCTGGACGTTCGGCGCGCCACTCCCGGTGGAGTCACGGAATGATTCAGCACCGTCGGGTATCATGCCGGCTGGTTACGCCGTACCGGCACTTCCACCCAAAGCAAAACTTTTAAATTTCTTTACTATTAGTGATATCCATATCACCGACAAGGAAGCGCCAAACCAATTGATTTACCTCCAGCAATTGAATCCAACATACGCCGGGCAAAACACTTCCATCTATTCGCCGATCATGATGTATACAACCCATGTCCTCGATGCCGCCATTCAGACGGCAAACGCCCTTCACAGGGGAAAAGCCTTTGATTTCGGGATTTCCCTGGGTGATACCTGCAACAGCACTCAGTACAACGAACTAAGATGGTATATCGACGTCATTGACGGCAAAGTCATCACCCCCAGTTCAGGCGCCCATCTGGGAGCCGACACCATCGACTATCAGAAGCCTTTCAAGGCGGCCGGGCTTGATAAGACAATTCCCTTCTATCAGGCACTGGGTAACCAT
>PHBN01000355.1:3347-5120 GCA_002840635.1 Deltaproteobacteria bacterium HGW-Deltaproteobacteria-1 | reverse complement strand
TGTTAAAAAAAATAAAAGAACAGTCCATTACCGGGATATTCCTGATGAGAAGCTGGTGCTGCAGGCTGTTAAATTTTACAGTCAATTGAGAAATTTACTAGTTGCTCCCAATCGTCTTGAAAAGGCGCAGGAATTTTTCATGCATTATGCCCGGATATGTTATGAAAACAGCATTCCGCTGCATGAAGCTATTTATGCTTTGAATATGATGCGTCGTCACATGTGGCTTTACGCTGAATTTCAAGCGATATTCATCAATGCCCTGGAACACAATCAGGCCATTGACTCTGTCATGCGCATTATGCTTTTGGTTGATCATGCTGTTTTTGAAATCACCGAATACTATCAGGACCGTCTTCGGTTGGAGAACTGCAGCGCACTATAGTGAAAAAACATCGATTGGATTCATAAAACAGAGGCAGCATCTTACTGCTCCCGTTTGGTTATAAGATTCATTCAGGCTCAGTCCGGCCGGGTCTTTTTGACTTGACCGGACTGTTTCATTTAAGAAACTGCTTGTATTTGCCTGCGCCTTCCTTACGTAATTGCGCTCCCGTCAACAGCTTCACTCTTACATGAAATTTTCCGGATCCACGTCCACAGTGATCTTCACCGCGCTTGTCTCGTGCTTTTCCATCAGATCGAATGCAATGGCATGCAGAATCCGGCTGTTACGTCCCTTGATCAGCATCTGCTGGCGATATTGTCCCCGAATCTTTGCCAGCGGCGATTCCGATGGGCCGATAATTTCAACTGCGTTTCCATGCCTTGCGGCCAGCTCCCGCGCTTTGCGGCCAGTTTCCTGCGCGGTTTCCATGAGCGCATCCTTCTTCCCTGATGACAGGCGAAGGCAGATGATCCGGCTGAAAGGAGGGTACTGCAGGGCCCTGCGAAACTCAATTTCATCAGAATAAAAAGATGGATAATCGTGCTTTTGGGTGTACTGCAGGGCATAGTGCTCCGGGTTGAAGGTCTGGATGATGACCCGGCCGCAGACTGTCCCGCGTCCGCCCCGTCCGGCAACCTGTGTGAGCATCTGAAAGGTTTTTTCCGAGGCGCGAAAATCCGGCATGTTCAGAGAGGTGTCCGCTGCAATGACTCCCACGAGAGTGATAAAGGGGAAGTCATGTCCCTTGGTGATCATCTGTGTGCCGACCAGAATATCAATTTTTTTCTGCTCCAGTGCGCAGAGGATTTCTTCCTGTGACCCTTTTCGGGCGGTGGTGTCGGAATCCATCCGGCAGATCCGTGCGCCGGGAAACAGACGTTCAATTTCTTTTTCCAGCTTCTGAGTTCCCGTGCCGTAACTGAGAATTTTCCCGCTCCGGCAATTGGGACAAAGCGGCATGGATTTCTGCGTATGGTCACAGTAATGGCACTTGATGATGCTTTCCGCCAGATGGCTTTTCAGGGCAACGGCGCAATTGGGGCAACGGAAATTATAGCCGCAGTCGCCACAGACCAGGAAGGTGTCAAATCCGCGCTTGTTGAGAAAAAGGAGGGATTGCTCTTTGCGGGCAAGCGTTTCGGCAATGGCCAGGGTCATTGTATCCGAAAGGATCGGTGTTTTGCCGTGAGCTTCCTTCTGGGCTTTCATATCAACAATGTCAATTCTGGGAAGCGGCCTGTTTTGTACCCTTTGTGTCAACTCAAGAAAGGCATATTTTTGGGTTCGGGCGTTATAGTAAGAACGGATGCCCGGAGTGGCCGATCCGAGGACGACAACCGCTTTTTGCATTTTAGCTTTTACGACGGCCAGATCACGGGCATGAT